>JALNXV010000003.1 GCA_023230175.1 Candidatus Cloacimonadota bacterium | reverse complement strand
TCAGGTCCACTGTAAAATATATGCACACCAAAGGTATGAATCGGACTAACATCTCCCGGAGGAATATAGCCATAAGTGCCTTGTATTACGAGATCTTTCAAGCCATTTCCGTTCATATCTGCCGCTATAAGTTTTGTAAAAGTTGACATTGAATCCACGATAGATTCTCGTAAAATTGTCATACTCGGTTCTGTGTTAAACATACCGTCCGATTGCCCATAGTAGATATAAAGTTTCCCAATTGTAAGCCAATCATACTCTGAAGTAGGAGCATAATTAGAAAGGACAATCAAATCTTGATACCCGTCGCCATTATAATCCAAGGCAACTATGGATTTACCAAAATTATCCTTGGAATGTTCGCCTATTAAGGTCAAACCTAGTTCCATAGAGTTGGTCGCTGATAGATAAGATGATACTATACACATCATAATCATTGTCAGCAGTAGTACTACTTTAACTCTTTTCATAGAGTCCTCCTTTTTTGTTAATGTTGTGCGAGCATCTTTGCTTGCACTGTTTTTCCTACAAGCAAGGGTGCTTGTAGAACTATATAATAAGCTTACGCCACTGAAGTGGCAGAACGGGATGGAGAGTGTCTCATTATTCCACATTTTGAAAAATGTGGCTATGACTTTAAATATATTTGGATTAAAAACATCTAAAGATGATTTTAAATTGATGTGATAATGAGATATAGATTGCTTCTTCGCCAGCTCATCGCAATGACAGATTAAACGAGTCATTCTGGTTCCATTCGCCGTTTTCAACTCACACTCGCTTCGCTCATTGCAAGTCAAGTCCGGCGATATTGCAAGTCAAATCCGATTTTGAGTCTGTGAACATATCCAACCCATAAGTATAATATCCTTAGTAAGGCTTTACTTAGTTAAAATAAAATCAATTAAATCATAACTACGACATTAAACATTAAATAAATATCTTTATTATACAATCTTTAATATATTAAAGATATTTGTCAAGAAATAAAAAAATAAAGTTTGGCGATTAACCATAAAAAGTATCCACCCTTTTTTAATATTTTACGTGCAATACCTTTCTTTTTATTAATGCCGGATTAATTTCATATAATCTTTTTCCTTTACTATTAAAGGTTTTAATCGGTGGATACTTTTTATGGTTAGTCGCCAATGTTCGAAATCGTACAAAAGAAATTGTATTTTGTTTGATGAGTTAAAGGTGGTTAAGTGTAACTTACGGTCTGTTAATAAAGTAAATCGTTTGGCATTATGTATGCTTTTAAAGAATATAGGAGAAATAAATGGATAAAATTATCAAAAAGAAAGTTTGGACAAAACAAAGAATCTTTGTAGGTATAAGCTTGAGTCTTATACTTATTTTGATTTTTTATAATTTGGTTTTTAATCAATATCGTTATACAGAGACAGTTAAAAAACATACTTTAACAATTAAAGAGGTAGTGACAGGAGATTTTTTAGATTTTATTGCCGTTACAGGTACTTTACATCCTGAAAGAACAATTATTCTTGATGCTATGGAGGGCGGTAGAGTTGAAGAAATATTTAGTACAGAAGGTCAATTAATAAAAAAAGGAGAAGTGATATTAAGGTTAAGTAATACAAATTTACAAATGAATATGATGAATAGAGAGGCTGAACTTGCTGATCAAATGAATAATCTTCGTAATACTAGGTTATTGATGGAACAAAACAAATTATCACTTTACGGACAGTTGTACGATAGTGAACATATATTATTGCAATCTAAAAGAGATTATAATCAGAAAAAAGAACTTTTTGAAAATAAATTAATCTCAAAAAATGAATATCTAAATTCATTCGAAGAATATCTGCTTTTTGAGAAAAAAACTAATTTGATTAAACAAAATATTGTGCAAGATTCAATTTTTAGACGAGTTCAAATTGAACAACTCAATGAATCAGTAAAACGATTACAAGACAATTTAAAGATTATTCGCGATAAAATGGAAGGTTTAACTATTAAAGCACCGGTTAGTGGACAATTATCATCACTTAATGTTGAGATTGGTGAGTCGAAATTTAGTGGTGAACGTTTAGGTGTAATAAACGTAATTGATAATTTTAAAATACAAGCTAATATTAGTGAATATTATCTTAATCGTATTCAATCGGGATTACAAGCTAAAGCGGAATCGGATAAAAAAGAATATCCTGTTCATATTTCAAGAATACATCCGGAAGTTAAAAATGGTAGTTTTTTAGTAGAATTTTTATTTGAAAATATTGGAAATGAAAACTTTAGGATTGGACAAAGTTTTGTGGTTAAAATTGAATTAGGCAGTGAGAAGCAGGCGATTCTATTACCGAAAGGAGCATTTTTTGGTAATACAGGAGGGCAGTGGATATTTGTTATGGATGTTCAAATGAATAAAGCCTATAAAAGAGAAATAAAACTTAATATGCAAAACCCGGATTATTATGAGGTTGTTTCCGGACTTAATGTAGGTGATAAGGTTATAGTTTCAAGCTATGATAATTTTAAAGATGCCGAAATATTGAAAATTGTTAACGAATAAAGGAGAAAAAATGATTAAATTACAGAATATTTCAAAAGTGTATCGAACTGATACTATTGAAACAACAGCTCTTAATGATATAAACCTTGAAATTAAAGCCGGAGAGTTTGTTGCAATTGTGGGACCATCCGGGTGTGGTAAAACAACATTGTTAAATTTAATTGGATTAATTGATAGTCCTGATAGTGGTGATTTATATTTTTTAGATAAAAACGTTAGTAAGATAAACGAACAATTGAAAACTGCATTAAGAAAGAAAAATATAGGATTTATTTTTCAAAGTTTTAACCTAATTGATGAACTTACTGTTTATGAAAACGTTGAGCTTCCTTTTTTCTATCAGAATTTTTCAGTTAAAGAACGTAAGCAAAAAGTCTTAGAATTGCTTGATCGCTTAGAAATTAGTCATCGTAAAAATCATTTTCCTCAACAATTATCCGGTGGGCAACAACAAAGAGTAGCTGTTGCAAGAGCTGTAGCAACAAACCCAAAATTAATTTTAGCTGATGAGCCAACCGGTAATTTAGATTCTCAAAATGGAGAAGAGGTAATGCAAATATTGCAAGACTTGCATAAAGAAGGAACTGCGATTGTAATGGTTACCCATTCACCTGCTCATGCAAAAATGGCTGAAAGAGAAATTCATTTATTTGACGGCAAGATAATAAAAAGTGATTTGAACGGGAAAATATAACAGAGGAAATTATGTTTAATAATAATTATTTTAAGGTTGCCTTTAGATCAATAATGAAGACAAAACTGTTTACACTATTGAGTATAATTAGTTTATGTATTGGCATTTTAGGAGCAATATTAATTTTCTTATATACATATAACGAATTAAATTATGACAGTTATCATAAAAAAAGTGATAGAATATATAGGATTAACTCTAATTTTAATATAAACGAAAAAGAAGACTTTTTTGCACATGCGTCTTTTCCTATTGGTTATCTTTTTAAACGAGATTATCCTGAAGTTAAAGAGTTTGTTAGATTACAAAAGATGCCGGGAAAGTTTTATCTGGCGAAAGATGATATTAAGACATTTGTGAATCAAGTATTTTATGCTGACAGTAGTTTACTTGATATTTTTACTCACGAGTTTATCTATGGTGAAAAAGAAACTGCTTTATCTTCATTTGAAAGTATAATGTTAGCAGAATCAGTTTCAGATAAGATATTTGGAGATAGAAATCCTATTGGAGAAATAGTTACTGATATTTCCGGGATTACATATAAAGTTACGGGAGTATTTAAAGACTTTCCTGATAACGTACATTTGAGGTATGATGTAATAATGCCAATGGAGCCGGCAATACAACTTACTGCCGAACAAAGAGGCCCGGAAGCGGTTGACCCTAATAATACTAATCTATTATGGCAAATAAATCAATATTGTTATATTTTATTAGATGAAAGAGCTAATATTACTGATTTAAATGAAAAAATACAAGGGTTTTATGATAAATATATGAGTGAAATTGGTAAACAAATTAATTCAAGTTTTAAACCGATTTTAACTTCATTAAAGGAAACTCATTTTACTTCCTTTCAATGGGATGAACCTCAAGGGAAAATGGAATATATTTATATATTTATTTTTGTGAGTATTTTCTTATTAATTATAGCTGCTATAAATTATGTTAATCTTACTACTGCTTGTTCAATGAAAAGAGCAAAAGAGGTAGGTATTAGGAAGGTTTTAGGTGCTCATCAAAAACAATTGATTAAGCAGTTTTTGATAGAATCTATAATGATAAGTTTTATTTCATTATTTTTTTCTATGTTATTGATAGAACTTATTCTGCCTATTTTTAATGATTTGACAGGTAAAAATCTTAGCTTTGGTTTTCAAGCACCTTTAATTATTTATATTTTTATATTATTGATTACAATATCAATTGGCTTGATATCAGGAATATATCCTGCCTTTGTATTATCTTCATTTAAACCTATAGCTGTCTTAAAAGGTGAATTTACTAAAAGTAAAAGAGCTGTTGTTATAAGAAAAACATTGGTTGTATTTCAGTATATCCTTTCAATAGTTATGATTACCGGAACATTGATTGTAGTTAAACAGTTGAATTATTTAAGAAATTATGATTTAGGATTTGATAAAACTAATATCCTTGTTGTAAGTGCAGAAACTCAAGCTGGTTATACTCAGAAGTATAAAGCATTTAAGAACGAAATATTGACACATCCTCAAATTAAAAACATAGCGACTGCTAACCAAGTATTTTTAAAAGGCTTAGGTAAATTGGTATTTAGTGTTTTCGATGAGGGCGAGATTAGAAATCTTGGTTTTAATTTAGTGTCTGTAGATGCAGATTTTTTTGATGTTATGGGCATACCTTTTTTGGAAGGTAATACTTTTGAATCAACTGAAGGGCAAAATAATCAGTCTAATTTTAATGAAGATGGAAATATAAATAAATTTGTAATGAATGAAACTGCTTTGAAGATTGCCGGATGGAAAGGTACTTTGAGACAAATAAGCCTTGGAGATAGTGAAAATCCGGGTGAAGTAATCGGAGTTGTCAAAGATTTCCATTATGCTTCTCTTCATAATCCTATTGAACCATTAATATTTATTCCTAATAATAATCATCAGTTGCAAATCCATTTAAAATTATTAGATAAAGATATAAGAAATACCTTAGATTTTATAGAAAAGACTTGGTACGCACATTTTCCAACAACTCCTTTTGAATATGAGTTTATGGATTCAAGTATAGACTCTATGTATCAATCTGAAGTTAAATTATCTAAAGTTTTTTCATATTTTGCAATTATGTGTATTTTTATTTCTTGTTTAGGAATTATTGGTTTAGCTATCTTTTCTACTGAACAAAGAACAAAAGAGATAGGCATCAGAAAAATACTTGGAGCGAGTAAATACTCAATTTTATTAATGTTGAATGCTGAGTTTACGAAATTAGTATTTGTGGCAGGAATCTTAAGTGTTCCAATAGCATATTTCTCAATGAATTTATGGCTTAAAAATTTTACTTATAAAATTGATTTTCCTTTTACTATTCTCGGTATATCTTTTGTAATTGCTTGGGTAATCGCATGGTTAACTGTGTCAGCTGTGACATATAAAATTTCTGTTTCAAAACCTGTTGATGCTATAAGATATGAATAAGAATTAACGTTAAAAAGTAAGTTTTGTTGTCGGAGGTAATATGCTGAATAATAATTACATTAAAATTGCTTATAGAAATATTCTTAGAAATAAAGTATTTTCATTGATAAATTTAGTTGGTTTAGCAATAGGTATTGCTATTTCCATTATACTAATGACATCAGTAAAATTTGAATTAAGTATTGATAGATTTCATCAAAATAAAGATCAGATATATAGGTTATTACAGGTGGGTGATTGGAATGGTGAAATTGTAGGAAATAATGTTGTACCTTATATGTTAGCTCCAACACTTGAAGAGAAATATCCTGAGATAAAAGAGATAATGCGGTTTAGGTATTATGGATATAACTTATTAAAGATTGATGATGCGGTATATAAAGATTTTGCTCTTTTAGCTGAACCGACAATTTTTTCAATGTTTAGTTTTACTTTGTTACAAGGAGACATAAATACAGTATTTGAAGATGAAAATTCAATTGTTTTATCTGAGTCAGTTGCAAAAAAGTACTTTGATGAGATTAATCCGCTTGGGAAACAAATTTTATTTAATAATTCAACATTATTAACAGTTACCGGGATAGTTGAAGATTGTCCGGAGAATTCAAGCTTGAGATATAGTGTTATTTTGCCTTTCAAAGCTTTGGGTAAAGAACGGATAAGTTCGTGGAGTTGGGAAAGTTCGGCGTATGTGAGGATAGAGAAAGGAACAAATATATCTGATTTTACTAAGAAAATAGAAAATATTATTAGTGAATATCAAGCTAATAATGTTTTACAAGTACGATTGCAATCTTTGTTGCGAGAATCTTTATATGATACTCTTGAAAAGCCGACAAACATTATATATGTTTTGATAGAATTAAGCATAGCTCTTTTTATACTTTTACTAGCCATAATAAATTTTGTAAACCTGACAACTGCTCATTCAGCAAAACGAGCTAAAGAAATCGGGATAAGAAAAGTTGTTGGAGCAAAGAAGTCAAGTTTAGTATCACAGTTTTTGTTAGAATCTATTTTTTTATCATTAATATCTTTATTCTTTGCACTTATTTTGATTGAGATTTTCCAGCCGATTTTTAATGAGATTTTGCAGAAATCATTTAGTTTTAATGTATTTGACCCATTAAATTTTATTTTGATTATTGTCTTTTCTGTTATAGTTGGAGTAATTGCCGGTTTATACCCTGCTTTTTATTTATCAAACTTAAAGATAATAAATATTTTAAAAAACACTCCCTTAAATAATCATAAAAATACGTTTAGGGCGATTTTAGTTATTATTCAATTTAGTATTTCGATTATTTTGTTAATTTGTACATTTACTGTTTATTCGCAATTTAAGTATCTAATTAATAAGCCTTTAGGCTATAATCAACATCATATTATTCATTTACAAAATAATGTACAATTAGAGAAAAATTATGATGAGTTTAAAAATGACTTATTAAAAAATACAAATATTATAAATGTATCTCAAGCAAGCGGTTATCCGGCAAATATTGGTAATGTTAATCCTCCTAAATGGGATGGGAAAAAAGATGAGTCGTGGATTTTGTTTAATTTTATAAATGTTGATCGAGACTTTATAGATGTATTCGGATTAGAATTAATCAATGGAAAGAATTTTGATAAGGATTTTGTGAATAAAGGTGATGCACAATATATTTTAAATGAAAAAGCTTTGGATGTAATGGGTTATGATAGTTATAGTAGCGAAGTTATAGGGAAAAGATTTACTATGTGGGATGACTCTGTGGCAGGAGAGATTATTGGAGTAATTAAGGATTTTCATTTTCAGCCTTTATCTAATGAAATTAATCCTTTGATGATATCTAATATAACTTATTGGGGGACAAACTATATATTTATACGATTAAGGGAGGAAAATGTAACTGATGTAATCGACTATATAAAAGCTGTTTATGATAAATTTAGTTCGGATTATCCTATGATTTATAGTTTTCTTGATGAAGATATAAATGAAAATTATCAGTATGTAAAAACAACATCATTTTCTGTCTTATTGGCTTCTTGGGTTGCAATTTTTATATCCTTATTAGGCCTTACCGGACTAACAATGTTTATGATTGAATTAAGAACTAAAGAGATAGGAATAAGAAAAGTAATGGGTGCATCTTCAAGTAGTATAATTTTCTTATTATCAAAAGATTTTTTAAAATATGTCTTGTTAGCTAATGTTATTGCATGGCCTTTAGCTTGGTACTTTATGCATTTATATTTAGAAAATTTTGCTTATAAAATTAATCAAAATATCCTTCTTTATCTAATTTCAACGCTTATAGCGATTATTTTATCGTTGATTGTGGTAATTATTTTAGCGTATAAGGTTTCTAAAGAGAAACCAAGTAATTCTTTAAAATATGAATGATATGATTTATATATAAGAGGAGTAATTAATGATTGAGTTAAAAAACATTTATAAAATATATAGAACTAATGAAATTATCACTACAGCAATAAAAGAGGTTTCATTGATTATAGAAAAAGGAGAATTTGTCTCAATAATGGGTCCTTCAGGTAGTGGAAAATCAAGTTTACTTAATATTATCGGTTTATTAGATTATGCTGATAAGGGAGAATATAAACTTTTTAATCAGTATATTTATGAAATAAAAAAAAATAATATTGAGAATATCAGGAAAAACAATATAAGTTTTATCTTTCAACAATTTAATTTGATTAATGATTTGAATACTTATCAAAATATTGAACTTCCTTTAAATTATTTTAATTTAAAAAAATATGAAAAGAAGAAACGAACCTTAGTTCTTTTAGAAGAATTAGGTTTAGCTGATTTTAAAAATAAATATCCTTATCAACTTTCCGGAGGACAACAACAAAGAATAGCTGTCGCCAGAGCATTAATTACGAATCCTCAAATCTTGTTAGCTGATGAACCAACAGGAAATTTAGATTCAAAGAATGGTGAAAAGGTTATTAATTTACTAAAAAATATTCAACAAGAGGGGACTACCGTTATTATGACTACTCATAATCTTGCTTTTGCAAAACAGAGCTCACGTATAATAAATCTTTTTGACGGTGAAATTGTTTCAGATGATTTTTTTAATAAAGTTTATTTGAATAAACAATATAAGGCTTTTTAAATAAAAGATACTAATGTAATTAAATAGTTTTATATTTTTTAAATTGAGAAGGGGTTTGATAATGTTTTATAACAACAATTGCTTTATCGTGTATTTAACTTTTCTTGACAAAATGTAGAATTATTTAAACCTTGAATAAAAGGAGTTTTTGATGAATGATAAATTTATGGAGTTAAAAGAAATAGTTAATTTGGAAAGTATATCTAATTATTTAAAATTTATGGTAAATTCAATTGATATTGGTTCTGATGATTGTATATTTGTAATGATTGATATTCAAGAAAAGTTAGGCAAAGCAATATATCAAATTGATGAAGTTATAAAGCAAGTTAATATATTGAATAAAGCCTCTGAATTGTTAGATATTCCTTTAATTATTACTGAACAATACCCTAAAGGTCTTGGTGAAACTATGAAGAATATTTATATTCCTCATAATTCACATAAGATTGAAAAAACCAAATTTAGTATTTTTACTAATGATTTTTTTAATATTTTAGATACTTTTGAAAGAAGAACTACTAAAAAACCGATTTTAGTTTTATATGGAATTGAGACACATATTTGTGTTGCACAATCTATTCTTGAAGCAATAAAGAATGCTTATCATATTATATTAGTAGAAGATGCTGTATCCTCAAGAAAATCTCATAGTAAAGAAATCGCCCTAAAATTATTAGCAGATAAGGGTATAGAAATCGTTACAACTGAAATGCTTTTATTTAGATTATTAAAAGATGCTAAACATCCTAAATTTAAAGAGATTTCTAACTTAATAAAATAATAATAAATTTCGTGTAATTCCATTTATAAGTTGCGTAAATAATTTGAGAAATCAATTGACAAAATCTAATACATGAAATTTTTTAAATTAGTGTAGTTATAAATTTATAGTGTTGAATAAATACACCAATAAAGCATAAATAAGGAGTTAAAATGAATATTCTGATTACTGGTGGTGCCGGTTTTATTGGTTCGCATCTATGTGAATCACTTTTATCTGAAGGGAATAAGGTTACTGTTATAGATAATTTATCTACCGGTAGATTTTCTAATATATCTCATTTACAAGATAATCCTAAGTTTAATTATATAATCGGTACAATTCTTGATCGTAGTTTAATGGAAAATTTAATTTCTGAATCAGATATCATATATCATCTTGCTGCTGCAGTTGGAGTAAAATATATAATAGATAATCCCTTGTTATCTCTTCAGACAAATATTATTGGTACCGAGAATGTATTAGAATTTGCTAATAAATACAAGAAAAAAGTTTTAATTGCCTCAACATCAGAGATTTATGGTAAAAGCGAGAAAATCCCTTTTAGAGAGGAAGATGATAGAGTTTTAGGTAGTACAAGTATTTCAAGATGGGGATACTCTTGTTCAAAGGCTATTGATGAATTTGTTGCTTTAGCATATAATCGAGAGAAGAAATTACCTGTTGTAATCGTAAGATTATTTAACACGGTAGGTCCTAGGCAATCAGGTCAATATGGTATGGTAATTCCAAAATTTGTAAAAGCTGCTTTACTTGGTCATCCAATGACAATATTTGGTGACGGTAAACAATCCAGATGTTTCACGGATGTTGCAGATGTAGTTACAGGTCTGAAGGGCTTAATGAAAGAGCCTAAAGCAGAAGGGAAGGTGTTTAATATTGGTAACACAGAAGAAATTACTATTGAAGATTTGGCAGTGAAAATTAAAGGAATAACTAAAAGTAAATCAAAAATAGAATATATACCTTATGATGATGCTTATGAACAAGGTTTTGAAGATATGAGACGTCGTATGCCTGATTTATCAAAGATAAATAAATGTATTGGTTATGTTCCGAAATATAACCTTGATTCTATCTTGGAAAGAGTGGTTAAGTATTATGAAGAATAGTATTCTGGCATTATTATTACTTTTGGTATTGATTCCTTTAAGTCTTAATGCAAGTTTTATTAATGCAGAAACGTATATTGTAAAAGCCGGCGATCAGTTTTTATTGCAAACCAATGAAGAAGAGTTTGTTCCTGTAACCTTAACAGTGACTCCCTCCGGATATCTAAGCTTATATCCTTTCGGAGATAGAATTTATGTTGCCGGGAAAAGTTTAAAGATAGTGGAAGAATTGATAACAAATGAAGTATCATCCTTTATTGATATTGGGAAAGTAGATATACAGTTTTTATTGGTAGCTCCATATAAATTTCATATTTTAGGTGCAGTTGTTAAGCCGGGTGCATATAATACAGAGATTCTGTTAACACTTTTCGAGTGCATACAATTATCCGGTGGATTTACAACAAATGCATCAAAAAAGGTTAATCTTATTAGAAATAATGAGTCTTATGAGTATGATCTACAAGATTACTTGTCCGGAGATGATATAGATGCAAATCCATTTATAATGGATAATGATGTTATAATTATTAATAACGCTAAAGAGTATATTCAAGTATTTACAAATAATGATACTTTAAGTTATATTCAAACTATTGAGATAGAAAATGATAGCACTAAAATAGAAGACGCTCTAAGATTGTTAGATATAAAAGATAATATTTCATCTTTTGAGGTGTTTTCTATTAAAAGAGATAATTATATTATTGATGCTGACAAAGATTTTATCCTTCAAGATAGAGATAAGATTTATCTTACAGCCTATGAGCAAAATGTATATGTTGTAGGAAGTGTTTATAATCCTGGACCATATAAATTTAACGGTGCAATGAATGCAGAATATTATATTGCTCTCAGTGGAGGATGGAATACTAATGGTTCGTCTAAAAAAATATATATAATTAATGAATATGGGAAAAAAAGGAGATACTCCGGTCAAACAATAAAACCCGGTGATATTATTTATGTACCCGAATCATATAGAAGTATTCTTATCTCCTATTTAGTACCAATTAGTACCATAGTCTCTGTGGTCTCAACAATAATTTTATTGAGTAGGAAATAATTTTAAAGAGGTAAAAATGAAAGTAAATTTATTAGATTTAAATGCACAATATGAAAATATTTTGCCTGAAATTAAACAAGAAATTAATAATGTCTTAGATAATCATCAGTATATTTTAGGCCCTGCTGTAAAAGACTTTGAAAATGATATGCAAAATTATTTGAGTGTTAAGCACGCAATTGGTTGTGCTTCAGGAACCGATGCCTTGCAATTAGCACTAATGGCTTTAGAAATTGGCGAAGGAGATGAAGTTATAACAACTCCTTTTACTTTTTTTGCAACTGCTTCTACTATCTATAGAGTTGGTGCAAAACCAATATTTGTTGATATAAATCCTGATACATTTAATATTGATGTAAATAAGATAGAACAAGCAATAACTCCAAAAACTAAAGCAATAATGCCTGTTCATTTGTTTGGTCAAGCAGCTGAAATGGATAAGTTGATGCAATTAGCTAAACAACATAATCTTAAAGTTATTGAAGATAATGCTCAAGGTATTGGTGCAAAATTTGATAATCAGTTTGCAGGTACAATTGGAGACATTGGCACATTATCTTTTTTCCCAAGTAAAAATCTCGGAGCAATGGGTGATGGCGGAATGTGTTTAACTAATTCGGATGATCTTGCCGGAAAACTTAGACAATTAAGAGTTCATGGTGAAAGTCCAAAATATTATCACAAATGGGTTGGATTAAATAGTCGTTTGGATTCTCTTCAAGCTGCAATCCTTAGAGTTAAACTTAAACATTTAGAAAGCTGGTCTGAAGGTAGACGTCAAAATGCAAAGATGTATTATAATCTACTTTCTAATGTAAAGGAAATTAAGTTACCTTTTATAAATGAAAAAGCTAAAACAATTTATAATCAATTTACTATAGTTTGTGAAAAAAGAGATGAATTGATGGCTTTTCTTCAGTCTAATGATATTGGTTGTGCAATCTATTATCCTTTACCATTACATCTGCAAGAATGTTTTTCTTATTTGGGATATAACGAAGGCGATTTACCTGTTTGCGAAAAATTAAGTAAACAAGTTCTTTCAATACCAATCTTTGGAGAGTTAACAAAACAACAGATAGAATATGTTTCATTGAAAATTAAAGAATTTTATCAAAAATAATTATGAGGTTTTTTTATGAATATTGTCGTATGTATTAAACAAGTACCTGATACAACAGAAATCAAGATTGATCCACAAACAAATACATTAATTCGTGAAGGTGTTGAAAGTATAATTAATCCTTTTGATTTATATGCTATTGAAGAAGCAGTTCGTTTAAAAGAACAATTTGGTGCAACAGTAACAGCAGTAACTATGGGGCCTCCTCAAGCTGAAACAGCACTTAGAGAAGCTGTTTCTCTTGGGGTAGATAATATAATCCTTCTTTCGGACAGAAAGTTTGCCGGAGCTGATACTTGGGCTACTAGCTTAACTCTTTCAGGAGCAATTAAGAAATTAGAGAATGTTGATTTAATATTTTTTGGTCAACAAGCTATTGATGGGGATACTGCACAAGTAGGTCCCGGAGTTTCTGCTCATTTAGATATGGGTCAAGTTTGTTTTGTTTCAAAGATTCACGAAATAAAAGATGGAACCATTACTTTAGATAGATTAATGGACGATGGTTATGACACTCTTTCAGCTAGGCTTCCATTAGTGATAAGTGTCGTAAAAGAAATTAATACTCCTCGTTTGCCTTCACTTAGAGGTAAAAAAAATGCTCGTAATGTAGAACTTGTAACATGGAATGCACAAGACCTTGAACTTGACGAAAAATTAATTGGACTAAATGGTTCACCAACTCAAGTAGTAAAAATATTTTCACCTCAACTTACTAAACAAGGTGAGAAATATGAGTTATCAGGTGATGAAGCTGCAGAAATTATTTACCGAAGGATAAAAGAAATTAGCAGATGACTTATTTTGTTCATAACTTAAATCCAATTATTCTCAAAGTTGGTTCTTTAGCGATTACATGGTATGGGGTACTTTATAATGTAGCCTTCATTCTTGGTTATTTTCTTGTCAAAGTAAATTTCAAGAAAAAAGATATCAAAATGTCTGCAAATCACTATGAATCATTGATTTTTAATATTATTCTTGGTGTTCTCATAGGTGGTCGTTTAGGATATGTAATTTTTTATTACCCGAGTTATTATATTAGTAATCCTTTAGCTGTTTTCTATGTTTGGGAGGGTGGTATGTCTTTTCATGGAGGTGCTTTAGGAGTTATTATTGCCGGTTTGATTTTTTGTAAAAAAAATAAATATAATTTTTATCAACTTGCTGACCCGGTTATGCCTTTAGTAGCATTAGGCTTAGGTTTGGGAAGGATAGCAAATTTTATTAATGGGGAACTTTATGGAAAGGCAACATCGTTACCTTGGGCGGTGATATTTAATAATACAGATCCTGAAAAAATACCTCGACATCCTACTCAAATATATGAAGCACTTTTAGAAGGATTTTTAATGGCTTTGGTTTTGCAAATCATAATGATAAAAAATAAAATAAAGGGATTAATTTTTTGGTTGTTTATCGGACTTTATGGTATAGTAAGATTTTTGATAGAATTTATAAGGATACCTGATGATTTACCAATGTATGATAACGGAATGTTATTCAATCAATTTTCAATGGGGCAAGTTTTAAGTTTATCTATGATAATAATTTCTACTATTTTTATCTCAATATTATTATATAAGAGTCATAAAAGAAATAACTCAATATGAAAAATTATTTTCTGATAGTTGTTATAGTGTTATGCTTTCTTATGACTTCGTGTTCAATAAGATATCAAAAGTATAGTTCTGAAGAAAAATTTCTATTATTTGAAAATGAGTTAAATAAATGGAAACATTTTAAAATTTCAGGAATGTGTGATATAGTTTATAGTTCATTTAATATTATTCGTCCTTGCGTGGTAGCAAAATCAAGTGATAAGATTAGATTTGATGTTTTTGATTCCGGTATATTTGGTTTGGGTGGTGGAATATTTACGGCATTTTATGCTGATGATAAGATGATTCAATATAAATTACCTGGGAATTCGACTATAACTACTAAAACTTTAGATGATAAGATGATTGCTTGGTTTGATTTTTTGTCTGAATCTATGTTTAAAGAATTAGAGAGTAATAAAGTAAAAATTATAAATAATCAGTATGCTATGATACGAAATATTGAATTTTTCTTTTATCCTAATATGCAACTAAAGGAAATTAAGAATGTAGAATCAGAAATTTTTGTATGGTTTGAATATAATAAATTCCTTGAATTAGCTCAGATAAAAATATCTAGTCCATTAATTAAAAATCTTACAATAAGCATTGACAAAATTGATTATTCAGATAATCTTGTCATTCCACTAAAAAAATAAAAATTTAATTAATTATAAAGGAGATTTATAGATGATAGCGAGATATAGTAAAAAAGAAATGGAAAGTATTTGGACTTCTCAAAATCGCTATCAATGTTGGCTTGATGTAGAATTAGCTGCTTGTAAAGCAATGAATAAATATAATATAATTCCTGATGATGATTTAAAAAATATATTGGGTAAAGCAGACTTTAATGCTGATAAAATTGATGAAATTGAATTAGTAACAAAGCATGATGTTATTGCCTTTTTAACTAATGTTGCTGAATATGTTGGTGAGTCAGCACGTTGGATCCATTATGGGATGACTTCATCAGATGTATTGGATACAGCAACTGCACTTCAATGTAAACAAGCAGGTGAATTGTTGTTAGAATCAATGAATAAGTTTTGTGAAGCTTTAAAAACAAGAGCATTAGAATATAAAGATACATTATGTATTGGTCGTTCTCATGGTATACATGCTGAACCAACTTCTTTTGGACTCAAATTTGCCTTATGGTATGATGAAATGCAAAGAAATTTAAGCAGAATGAAGAGTGCTATCGAAAGAATATCTGTAGGGCAAATTTCCGGTGCAGTTGGAAATTATGCTCATCTATCTCCTTTAATAGAAGAAGAAACTTGTCGTCACTTAAAGATTAAGCCTGTTAATATTGCTACTCAAGTAATACAAAGAGATAGGCACGCTGAATTTTTAAATGTAATCGCAATTATTGGTTCAACTATAGAAAAAATCGCAATCGAAATTAGACATTTACAAAGAACTGAAGTTCTTGAAGCGGAAGAAAATTTCTCTAAGGGACAAAAAGGTTCTTCAGCTATGCCTCATAAAAAGAATCCAATTACTTCTGAACAAATGAGTGGACTCGCTCGTTTACTCAGAACTAACGCCTTGGCATCTATTGAAAATAATGCTCTTTGGCATGAAAGAGATATTAGTCATTCGTCTGTAGAGAGAATTATTTTGCCGGATTCTACAATCTTATTGCATTATATGTTAGATAAAATGACGGCTTTAATTGCAAATTTGACTGTATATCCTGAAAATATCAAAAGAAACTTAGAACTAACTAAGGGTTTAGTTTTTTCACAAGTTTTATTATTAAAATTGGCAGAAAAAGGATCTTCTCGAGAAAATGCTTATGCTCAAGTTCAAAAGCATGCTTTAGTTTGCTGGCAAGAAAAAATTTCTTTTAGAAAACTTATTGAAGGTGATTCTAACTTGATGGAATATCTGAGTAATAATGATTTAGATGAAGTTTTTTCTTATCATAGATACTTAAAAAATGTTGATTATATATATAAAAGAATAGGAATTAGTTGAGAACTTTATGAATTTTTTTCACCCTCACGATATGATTTTAAAAGCACAAAAGGCTAAGTACAAAATATTAGCTTTTCCTGCAATAGTTATAATAATTTGTTTTATTTTTAGCACACAAGGGGTATCTAATAATGTTATTAAGTATATATCAGCTATAGCTTTGTTGTTTTGGTTATTTATACTTGTTATGTTTAGATATAAAAGATTTTATCCTACTCATGATATTTCTGAGATAGTAGCACCAATTAATGGAAAGATTATATCAAAAAAGTGTATTCCTAACGGATGTATATTGACAATCCAAAAAAACTTTTTTTCTTCCAGTGAAATTGTTACATGCTCTGATAATGATATTCCTAATAAAATACAAATTGAAAAACAGCAAGTAAGTTGGGAAATACATGGAAATTTTATAAATATTTTTATTGATGATTCTATAAAATACCAATCAGTCTTGATTGGATTGGCTGTTGGTTATGCAGTATGTGAAGTTTTTATACCAATGAAATTTAAGATACAACTTGAAGAAAATGAATATGTCTCTGCCGGAGAAAGTATTATTGCAAAATTAGAAAATTTAACTGTTAATGAACAGGAGATTTATGAATAAAAGATTAGCTTATGCAATTCCAAATATTTTTACAGCTTTAAGTTTGATATGTGCCTTAGTAGCACTTAATTTAGCCTCAAATAATGAGTTCATTCAAGCTGCTTGGGTATTAACATTATCTTTATTGCTTGATGGTTTAGATGGTAAAATGGCAAGATTGTTGAAAGCAACAAGTAAAATCGGAGCAGAAGCTGATTCACTTGCTGATTTTGCCGCTTTTGGTGTAGTACCGGGTTTTTTATCATGGCAAGTTGGACTTAAGCATTTAGGGTTAATTGGATTTATTGTTTTTGTGTTTTATATTATATGTGGTGGATACAGATTAGCGAGGTATAATGTAATAACTCATAATCCAAATAAAAAAGAAAACTTTTTGGGTTTACCAATACCGGCAGCAGCTGCAGCGATTTGTTCATTTATTTTATTTAATGAGATAATATTAAGGGACTATGATGGTTATATAATTTTACTATTAATAATGATATTAATGGGTTTTTTGATGATTTCTCATGTTCCTTATATTGCCGTGAATAAGAGTTATAAAAAAAAGAAACAGATTAGTATTATTTCTTTTCTAATAGCAACGATAGCAATTTTAGCTATTAAATATACAGTGTGGGTATATCTTATAACGATTTGGTTATATGTATTATATGGTATGGTTAATTTTACTATATTAGCATTTTCAAGGCATAATACAAAAGATTATTATATAAAAAATAGGAAAGGTCTTTAAGAATATGATAAAGGCTAAAGTTTATGTTACATTAAAACCTAGTGTTTTAGATCCTCAGGGAAAAGTTATAACTAACGCTTTACATACCCTGGGTTATGATAGTATTGAAGAGACAAGAGCAAGTAAATTTTTTGAAATATCATTTAATGAATCTGATATTGATATTGTACAAACTAAATTACATGAGATATGTGATAAGGTGCTTGCTAACCCTAACACAGAAGTCTATAGTTTTAATTTGGAAAAGATCAATGAGTAAGATTTGTTATAATGTTATAACTTTTCCTGGTTCAAATTGTGATCATGATGCGTTTTGGATTGCAAAACTTCATAATGCAAAAAGTGAATTAATATGGCATAAAGATGATGAATTGAAAAATCCTGATGTAGTTATAATACCGGGTGGTTTTTCTTATGGAGATTATTTAAGATGTGGAGCAATCGCAAAATTTTCAAGTATAATGAAAACAGTGGTAGATTTTGCAGATAAAGGAGGCTTGGTTATTGGTATTTGTAATGGATTTCAAATTCTAACCGAAACTCAATTGTTACCGGGAACTCTTTTAATGAATAATACCTTACATTTTATTTGCCAACATCAATACGTTAAAGTGGAAAATAATAATACTCCTTTTACTAATAAGTATAATGAAAGTGAAGTTCTTGATATTCCCATAGCTCATAAGGAAGGTAATTATTTTATTGATGAACCGGGCTTAAAAAAACTAAGAGAAAATAATCAAATAGTTTTTAGATATTGTGATGAAAATGGGCAAATTAATAATGAATCTAATCCTAATGGTTCAGTTTATAATATTGCGGGTATCGTTAATGAAAAAGGTAATGTGCTTGGTATGATGCCACATCCTGAGAGAGCTGCTGAAACAATACTTTCTTCTCATAGAGGTGCAGGTGTATTTGAATCAATTAATAATTGGGTTTATGAGAATTTATAATTTAATTTTTCCTGCAGTATGTTATTCTTGTAAAAAAAGAATTACTGTGCAAAGAGATTGCCTTTGTGAAGAATGTAAAAAGAATCTTCAACGAAAACCCGAAAAGCTTGCCGGTGAAGATGCTATTGGAAATAGATATTTTGATGTTGCATATAGTATTTACCATTATAATCATACTGTACGAGAATTAATTCATGATTTTAAGTATAAAGAGATTAAAATAATAGGTGATTTTTTTGCTCAGAAGATGATTGATTATTTAAATGATGAATTATCGGATTTATTATGTGTTGATGGATTAGTATCTGTCCCGATGTTTAGTGTAAAACAAAGAGAAAGAAGTTTTAATCAAGCTGAATATATATTGAAAAAGATAGTTAAAGAATATCATTTAAGGGATTATTCTAAGAGTGTATATAAAAGTAATCCTACTGTAAGCCAAGCATTACAATCATTTCAATCAAGAATTGATAATCCGAGAAATTCATTTAAAGTAAAAAATGCAGATGTTCTAAAAAATAAAACGCTATTGATAATAGATGATGTTTTTACGACCGGAGCTACTGCTAATGAACTTGCAAAAACATTAAAACAAAATGGAGTAAAAAAAATCTATATTTTAACAATTGCTTCCGGTGATATGGAAATAAAGGAGAAATATGCAAGTTGAAGTTTCTAAAGAAAGAGCTTTAGAATTGATTGATAAAGTAGCTGTATTCTTCGCATCTAGAAGAATGGGTGCACCTGCTTTGTTATTTTTAGAGTCAATGAGACCTTTACATTTTATTGGTAGTCAAATAATGTATTTCTTGTCTCCGTTTGCAGGTATTATTTTTAAGGGAGAAGAATTTGAGGAATTTGCTGCTTTGTTGTCTGATCACGAAAATGTCCAATTGTTAATAAATCGCATTGATGAACTTGATGAAAAATTTAATGAAGAACAAAGAAAACTCGAAAGAATTAAAAGAAAAAAAAATTGGGAAAAATTCAAATCGTTTTTTAAAAAAAAGAATAAAAACAATAATGGAGGAAAATTATGAGTAAAGATCGTCTTACCAGAATCATTGCAACTGACTGTGGTTCGACGACGACAAAAGCTATTCTCATTGAATATGTTGATGGTGAATATCGTCAAACTGTTCGCGGAGAAGCTCCTACAACTGTTGAAGCTCCTCTGAATGATGTGACACGCGGTGTCGTCAATTCTGTGCAAGAACTTGAAGAACTTGCACGATTAAAATATAACAATCCGAATATTAAATTTTTATCTGATGATGGTGAACGAGAAATTGTCATCCCTCGAGATGGCGATTTAGGCGTTGATGCTTATGTCTCTACCAGTAGTGCCGGTGGCGGTTTACAAATGATGGTTACCGGTGTAGTGGCTAATATGACCGGTGAAAGTGCCGAAAGAGCAGCTCTTGGTGCAGGTGCTATTGTAATGGATGTAATTGCCAGCAATGATAAAAGATTAAATCATGAAAAGATTGAAAGAATTAGAGAACTTAGACCGGATATGATCCTAATGGCCGGCGGTGTTGACGGCGGTACAACAAAACACGTAGTTGAAATGGCTGAGTTAATAGGTGCTGCAGACCCTAAACCTAGACTAGGTTCAAGCTATAAACTACCTATTATCTTTGCAGGCAACAATAAAGCAACTGATGAGATTAAAAATACTCTTGAGAAAAAGGTAGATTTGATTATTGCTGATAATTTAAGACCAACATTAGATAAAGAAAATCTAGGACCGGCACGTGATAAAATTCATGATATATTTATGGAACACGTTATGCAACAAGCTCCCGGATATAATAAATTGATGGAATGGACAAGAGCTTATCTTGATGGAAAAATAAGTCAAATTCCTATTATGCCAACACCGGCTGCTGTGGGTAATATAATGCAAACTATTGCAAAAATGGAAGAAATTGAAGTTGTTGGTGTTGATATTGGTGGAGCTACAACTGACGTATTTTCAGTTTTTACAGAGGATTATGTATTTAATCGTACTGTTTCAGCAAATCTTGGTATGAGTTATAGTATATCAAATGTATTAGCTTCAGCAGGTTTGCCAAATATTTTGAGATGGGTTCCCTTTGATATTGATGAGTCAGAGCTTAGAAATATGATTAAGAATAAAATGATTCGACCTACTACAATTCCTGCATTACTTGAAGAGTTAGTTTTAGAACAAGCTATAGCTAAGGAAGCTTTAAGGCTTGCATTTATTCAGCATAAAGAATTTGCTGTTTCTCTTAAGGGTGTTCAACAAAACAGAGATATAGCTTCAGCCTTTGATCAACAAACTTCCGGTGGTAGTATTGTTAATATGATGACTCTTAACTTAATTGTTGGTTCCGGAGGTGTTTTATCACATGCTCCTCGTAGACAACAAACTGTTATGATGCTTATTGATGCATATTTACCGGAAGGTGTTACCAGACTTGCTGTGGATAGTATTTTTATGATGCCACATTTAGGAGTACTTGCTGAAATTAATCCTGAAGCAGCTACTGAAGTTTTTAACAAGGATTGTATGATTGTACTTGGTACTTGTGTTGCTCCGGTAGGAAGAATTAAACCGGATGCAATTGCATTAAGTGCTGAAATCGAATTACCTGATGGTAATGTTTTCAAAGAAGATATTCCTTTCGGTGAAATAAGATTAATCCCTTGTCCTTTAAATACTAAAGCTAAAGCAAAACTTAAGCCCGGTAAAGGTTTAGATGTGGGTGCAGGCAAAAATCAAGAATTTATTACTGAACTTTCCGGTGGTGTTGTTGGTATAGTACTTGATACTCGTGGACGTCAACCATTTGTTTTACCAACTGATAAACAAACTCGTATTAAAAATCTTAAAAAGTGGATGAAAGAATTAAATGCTTATCCCGAAAAAATATTAAATTAGGAGGAAATAAATGTCTCAAGCTTATTCTGCAGGACTTGCTGTTACTGATAGTATAGTCTTAAAAAAAGAACGTATTCTTCCTCTTAAAGGAAAAGTACTTGTTAACAAAGGTGATAAGGTTAAAAGTGATGATTTGGTCGCTGAGACTTCATTACCGGGTAATATTTTACCTATGAACGTTGCCAATAAACTCGGAATTACTCCTGCACAAGTTAACCAATTTATTAAGATTAAAGCAGGTGAGCAAATAAAAAAAGGTCAAATAATTGCTGAAGATAATGGTTTTTTAGGCCTTGGCTTCTTTAAGTCTTCAATCAAATCTCCTATTGAAGGAGAGGTTGAGTCAGTATCTACTTTGACTGGACAGGTTATGTTAAGAGAACCTCGTATTCCTGTACAAATCAAGGCTTTTATTGATGGAATAGTAGTTGAAGTAAAACCTGAAGAAGGTGTTGTTATTGAAAATAAATCAGCTTATATTCAAGGTATTTTTGGTATTTGTGGAGAAACTAACGGTTTAATCAAAATTCTTGTTAAAGATCCATCTGAAACCCTTAAACCGGAGTTAATAACTGCTGAATGTAAAGATAAACTCATTGTCGGAGGTTCTTTAACTCCAATTGAATCGATACTTAAAGCTAAAGAAATGGGTGTTAGAGGGATTATTACCGGCGGTATAGATGATCAAGATATTAAAAAATTATTAGGTTATGATATTGGTGTTGCAATTACAGGTCATGAAAATCTTGGAATTACAGTTCTTGTAACTGAAGGGTTTGGCCCGATAAAAATGGCTGAAAAAACATTCAATCTTTTAAAATCATTCGAGGGAAAACAAGCATCTATGCATGGTAAAACTCAAATTAGAGCAGGTGTTATCAGACCTGAAGTAATTATTCCTTTAGATTTCGAACAAAAAGATTTAGCTTATCAAAAACCAAAATTACCTATCTTAGAGCCCGGACAATTAGTTCGTATCATTCGTCAACCCGGTTTTGGAGAAATTGGTAAGATTACAGCATTGCCGGAAGCTCTAAAGAATGTTGAATCTGAAACTAATGTACGTATTTTAGAAGCTGAAGTTAATGGACAAAAATTAGTTATTCCAAGAGCTAATGTTGAACTTATTGAACAATAATATAATTATACAATTACAAAACCCGATTGTTATAATCGGGTTTTTTTAATTAAAACTTTTTTACATATTTATCTATAAAATTTAACCGGGATCTTATAGAACATTTTTCACATTTCGGGGCAGCTCATTCGGTTTGTATAGGGCTTATTAATTGATATCGTTATAGTTAAGGAGTTCATAGTACAATCAAGAATGCTCACACAGCATAATTATTCAATATTCTTATTTAATAAAACTTGACATCGGCACATTTACTGCATATTATACTATAAATCAAAATAAAGTGAGGTGCTTATGAAATTCTTGGATATTGCAATGGATTATGCAAAGAGTTTAACTGCTGACTATGCCGATATTCGCATTCAAAAAACCACGTCTGAAGGTATATATCTGGAAAATACAAGCTTTAAGCATAATAATCTCAATTTAATCTATGGATACGGAATTAGAGTTTTGAAAGATGGAGCTTGGGGTTTTGCCCATTCAAATATCTTTACAGAGGATGCTGTAAAGAAGACAACCAAACAAGCTTATGATATTGCAAGATTATCCGCAACGCTCAAAAATGGAGCAGGGATAAGGCTTGCTAATGAAAAAAGTTACATAGCAGAGTATAAAACTCCTTTAAAAATCGATCCCTTTAAGATTTCATTAAAAGAGAAAACGGAATTAATGTTAGAAATATCAAAAAAGATGTTATCATATAATCAGATTAAAAAGACTATGGTTTATTTTATGACTCAAAAGGATGAGAAACTTTTTGCTTCGACAGTAGGTACAAGATTAGATATACAAACTACTTTTATTAATCCGGTTTTTGTGGCTTATGCCTCAAATGATAATGATACACAATCAAGACAGTTTAATGAAGGCGGTAAAGGTATTGGTTGGGAATGGATAAATAATTTAAATCTTATTGATAAGGCTGACCAAGTTGCACAAGAGGCTATAATTAAAGTTAATGCTGAGACATTATCTGAGGAGAAAAGACGAACCTTGATACTTGATCAGATTCATTTAGGTTTGACAATGCACGAATCTGTTGGGCATCCTACTGAATTAGATCGTGTTCTTGGTTGGGAAGCTGATTATGCCGGTATTTCGTTTGCTACTCCTGAAAAATTAAAGAACTATAAATATGGTTCTGATATAATAAATTTTATGGGAGATAATACGTTAGATGGTGGATTGGCTACAGCGGGATTTGATGATGATGGTGTACCCGGTCAAAAATGGTATATTGTTAGAAATGGAATTCTTAATGAATATGGGACAACGCGTGAAACAGCACCTTTTATAGATTTAGATTATTCAAGAGGATGTAATAGAGCTACTCATTATTATGATCAACCAATGAACAGGATTCCTAACTTGTATCTTTTACCCGGCGAGAAAAAGCTTAGTCTTTCTGATTTGATTTCTGATACAGAAGAGGGTGTTTTTATTCAAGGGCAAGGCTCTTTCTCTATTGATCAGCATAGAATTAATTTCCAGTTTGGAGGAGATTATTTTTGGGAAATAAAAGATGGTAAATTATATAGGCCTTTAAAGAAAGTATTATATCGTTCTAATAATCCTGAGTTTTGGAATAGTTGTGATGCTATTTGTGATAAACGTTTTTGGAAGCCGTTTGGCGTGATAAATTGTGGCAAAGGTCAACCAAATCAAACAGGCAGAATGACACACGGAGCTGCTCCCTCAAGATTTAGAAATATCCGTGTAGGAGGTTCAAAATGAAAGAGAAATTAATGACAATAGCTGATTTCTTAAGAAAGAATGTAAAAGCGGATGATTATTCAATTTCTATTAGTTATACTAATACTCATTATACACGTTTTGCTCAGAATTCTATTACTCAACATATGCAAGGAGAATATTTTGCAGTTTATTATCAATGTATTAAAGATAATAAGAGAGGAAGTGCTTCCGGAAGACAAATGGACGAAGAAAGTCTTATAGAAATGCTTAGAAAAGCTGAAACTATTGCAGAACAAAATACTCCTGATCCAAATATAGAAAAGTCATTGGAAAAATCTGAGCTTATCAAAGTAGATAATTATTATGCTACTATTGAAAAGATTGACACTGCAAAACTTATTGATATGGTGAAACAATGTATAGTTTTTGCAAAATCAAAGGAAGCAATGCTCTCCGGAATAATTTCAAAAGAATTTACAGAACATATCTATATGACAGGAAATGGTTTTCTTGCTTATGATCGAGTGTCAAATTTAGATATGTCAATGACATTAAGAAAAGATCATATTGAAACTAAGGTTTCTTATGGTAGTAAAAACCCGGATACTCTTAATCTTGATAAATTACTTAATCAATTAGGTTCTCAATTTGACGCTCTTAAAGAAATCAAGCCTATGGATTATGAAACATTGCCTGTAATACTCAGGCCTCAAGCTGTTTTAAATCTATTTTGGTTTCTAATTTGGTTATTTGATAGGCAAGCTGCTGACGAAAACTTAACTCCTTTTACTGATCTTATCGGAGTAACAGATAAGGAATTAATGGCTTTTGGTGAAAAATTTACTATGTATTCTACTTTAAAAGACAGTGATTTAATGGCAAACCCATTTACTTCTAACTGCGTCAGCAAAGACATTAGTTGGATCAAGAATGGAGTAATTGAAAATATGCTAACCTCAAGATATTGGGCTCAAAAAAATAATCTTGAACCAAGCAGTCTTTATAATTTAGTAATTGCAGGAGAAGATACATCAGAAGAAGAAATGATGAAAATGGTACCAAGAGGCTTAATTGTAAATAATTTATGGTATATTAGGCTTAATGATAGAAAATCAGCTGATTTGACGGGTATGACCAGAGATGGCGTTTTATATTTTGAAAACGGTAAGATTAAACACGCTGTTAATAATTTTAGATTTAATGAACAAATTCATAATTTAACTAAGAGAATCTTAGCCCTTGGGAAGTCTATTCAAATTAATGCGGCTGATAAGGTACCTACAATCTTATTTGAAAATTTTACTTTTGTAGATAAGACTAATTTTTAAAAAATAAATCTTAAGGTAAGGGGGATTTCTTTTTGAAATCCCCTATTTATGTAAAAAAGACTTGACTTTTGTTGATTTTTGATTTTAAATACATAAAAATGTAAAGGTGGTCTAATGAAAGTTAGTGACTTAAATTATTACTATAATAAATTTAAATTTGGGGAAGATATTTTCTATCAATTAATGCAAAAAAGGGTAAGAGAAATTTTATTAGTTTCAACCTTTTATGACGCATATATTTTTGAACAAGATGGTCAACTTTCAGAACTTATTTTCGGAGAATACAGACAAATGAATTTGACTACTGCTCCACGTATTACATCAGTTCCTACAGCTCAAGAAGCTGTTAATATGCTTAAAGAAAAGAAATTTGATTTAGTTATAACTATGATGAGAATAGGTGAGATGACACCTTTTCAACTTGCAAAGCATATTAAAACCAATTATAAAGATTTACCGGTTTTACTATTGATAAATAATAGAGCTGATTTTGCTATATTGGAAAATCATTCTGAAGAAATGTGTTATGTAGATAATACTTTTTTATGGAATGGTGATACTAAGTTATTTCTTGCAATGATTAAAAATATTGAAGACAGGCTTAATCTTAATAATGATACTGAAATAGGATTAGTTAGAGTTATACTTTTAGTTGAAGACTCAATACATTATTATTCAATGTATTTACCTCTTTTGTATGGCGTAGTAATGAGGCAAACTCAAAGATTAATCACCGAGGAGTTAAATGAAGTCAACAAACGTCTAAGAATGAGAGTTAGACCAAAAATAATTTTAGCTAAAAATTACGAAGAAGCTATTGATTTATATAATAAGTATAAGGAATATTTACTTTGTGTTATCTCAGATATAAGGTTTTCAAAAAATAATCAAATCTATGCAAAAGCAGGTTTTGATTTAATTGAGCATATTCGTTCTATCCAACCTGATATTCCTGTAATTATGCAATCATCAGAAATAGAGAATCAAGAAAATGCAGAAAATATGAATTGTATGTTTTTAGATAAAAACGATGAGAATCTTTTGGCAAATGTTCGTAATTTCTTTTTGAATCATCTTGGTTTTGGTAATTTTGTGTTTAGGGATAAAAATCAAAATGTGATTTTTGAAGCTAAATCACTCATAGATTTTGAAAAAAAAGTGCAAGTTATTTCTGATGAATCTTTATTATTTCATAGTAATAGTAATCATTTTTCCAATTGGCTTATTGCAAGAGGAGAAATTGAGATTGCAAGAAAGATTAAACCTATTACTGTAGATGATTTTAATAATGTAAATGAACTCAGAAAATATATTAAAGATACATTTAAGTATATCCGAACTCAGAGGAATAGAGGGAAAATAATTAATTTTGAAGAGTCTTCATTGTCTAACATTAATCAAATAGTAAGGCTTAGTGATGGTTCGCTTGGAGGAAAGGGAAGAGGCTTAGCTTTTTTAAATGCACTACTTTGTGCAATGGATTTACAAGAAGATTTTGATGGAGTGGATATTTCTTTACCTTCAACAGCAATTATTGGAACTTCTGAATTTGATCAGTTTTTAGAGACCAATAATATCACTAAAAAAGTTAAACATAAAACTGATGATGAAATAAACATTATCTTTTTACAAGGTTTATTAAGTGATGAGTTAATTAACAAATTAAAAATATATCTTGAAAATGTTCATTATCCACTTGCTGTAAGATCATCTTCACTTCTTGAGGATTCTCAACTACAACCCTTTGCCGGAATATATAAAACATTTATGTTGCCTAATAATCATGACGATGTTCAAGTTAGATTAAGACAGTTAACTAATGCAATTAAATTGGTTTTTGCTTCAGTTTTCCTCAAAGAAGCTCGTAATTATATTGAAGCATTAAGCTATAAATCTGAAGAAGAAAAAATGGCGGTTATAATTCAGGAAGTTGTTGGTTCAAATTATGGAGATAATTATTATTATCCTCATATTTCAGGAGTAGCTCAGTCATATAATTTCTATCCTACTTCGTATTTGGAACACTCTGATGGAATAGCAAATATTGCTTTAGGATTGGGTATTTCTGTTGTTGAAGGGAAGTATAATTATAGATTTTGTCCTAAGTATCCGGAAACTTTAATGTTAACTCAAGATGATATGATTAAAAATTCTCAAAAATATTTCTATGCATTAAATCTTACTCAACAAGAGTTTGACTTATGTTCCGGAGAAGAAATAACCCTTTCAACTTTAGAGATTAAGGAGGCTGAAAAACATAATATTCTTGGTCCTTTAGTGTCAATTTTAGATTACGAAAGCAGAACTTTACTTGATGGATTACCGAAGATTGCTAATCAAATCCCGAAAGGATTAAGGGTGTTGACTTTTGCAGGAATTTTAAAATATAAGCAATTTCCTCTCGCTGAGATTTTAGATAAACTTTTAGAAATTGGTGAAATATCTCACGGAATTCCTGTGGAAATTGAATTTGCTGTTTCATTAAATCAAAATGCTGAACAAAAGCCAACTTTCTTTATTTTGCAAATAAGACCACTTTCAGTAAATCCTGATTCTTTCTATATTGATAAACAACAATTAACGAAACAAGACTTGTTATTATATACAAATCAAGCTATGGGAAATGGTTGTATTGATAATCTGTATGATATTGTTTTCGTAAAACCGGATGTTTTTGATAAAACTAAAACGGAAGAGATACAGCAAGAAATTGAGTATCTTAATAATTTATTGGCGAATGATTTTGAGATTAATAAAAAAAATGGTAGGAATTATATATTGATGGGACCGGGTAGATGGGGAACAAGAGATAGATTTCTTGGTATTCCTGTAAAATGGAATGATATTAATCATGCTAAAGTTATTATTGAATACGGATTGAAAGATTTTAATATCGATGCCTCCCAAGGAACTCATTTTTTTCATAATCTTGTTGCAATGAATGTTGGTTATTTTAACATTAAGCATAGTTCTTATCAAGATAAGGACGTATTAGATAATTTTATTGATTGGGAATGGATAAATAAGCAGAAAAAATATATTGATTTAAAATATACCGGACTAATTAGATTAGATAAAACTTTTTTAGTAAAGATGGATGGGAAAAACGGTATAGCCGTTATTCAGAAGCCTGAATAAATTTTTAAAAGTGCAAGCAAATTGCTTGCACTTTCTATAACTTTTAATTTAAAATCGTATGATTGACATTAAAATATTTTATAATTTAAACCTAAACTTAAGATAACAATATCTTTATTATATTCAGCATTTTTATAAATATCATCACCCTTTTCTTCAAGGTAAAATACCTTACCTAAGCCTATATTTAAATCTATTAAATCTGTAATTCCGTATTTACAGCCGCCACCAATAAAGTGGGAATCAAGTTGATACTCAAAATCATTGTATGTTTTTTTATTTCCTCCAACGACAACATAGTTGTAACCCATACTAATAAGTAATTTTTGGTTTATTTGATATTCAAAACTTGTTTGTAATTCATAACCATTATCATATTCTTTGTAGGCAATATTTTTATTAGATGTTTGTTTAATAAAGAAATATTGTAATCCGATGCTTGTCTTAAATGATTCTGTCCATTCATAAGATATACCTGTTCCAATCATAGCCGGTAAATCTTTTCTTTCTTTTGCACCATCTAAATAAGACACCATTTTAGGTAAAAGACTCCAGTCATTAATTTTGGTTTTAGTCTCAAATTCTAATTTAGTAATTGTTTCGTATCTAAATCCAATATTAGTTTTACCATAATTCAAGTTAATCCCAATGATAGCTCCTAAACCGGAAGCTGTTTTCTCAGCATCAAGTTGTTGGAATGTAGTATCTGCAACTGAACCTAAAGCTCCGTTTAAAATTAGAAAATTACCACTTCCTTTGTATGTTTTTTGTGAGCTTATATATCTTCCGGTTAATGAAATTGATATATTTTCATTGATTGCATAAGCTGCTCCTGCAGAATATCCATAGTAGATTGAAGACCCTTCAAATCTACCTTTAATAAGTTTAGCGAACATATATTCAGCATAAGGATCACCTTGAGCTGCGTGCATAGCTTGTTGTAAGCCGGTTTCGAGATACGGCATTACGTAAAGACCATCTTTATAATCTAAGTTTCCTCCACCGGCAGGTATGGTAAATGAAGCAAATATACCTAAATTATCTTTTTTATATAAAGCATAAAATGTAGGTATTACTAAGCTGGGAATAGTCGTTTTGAACTTTGTTGAAACAGTGTCTCCGGGGACCGGTCCTGTAACAGAATATTCTTTTATAAAACTTTGATTATTAAAGTTAATATAAAATCCATCAGACATCTTAGTTACACCGGCAGGATTATAACTGATTATGTCGGCATTATCAGTGGAAGCATTTCTGGAAAGTGTTCTTATGTAGGCGGCACTCTGATTAGATAAATAGTCAATACTGCCTGCAAAAATAAAACTAAAACTTAGTAAAAAAATGATTACTAAGGTAATTTTTTTGATATTTTTCATATAAGCTCCTTGTTACAATAATATGTATTATTAAGCTTATAAATAATTATTGAAATTAGTCAAGAATTTTTTTGAATATTATTCATTTCCGTCCCAAAACATATCTATTGTAATTGCTTCAAGACCTGTATCATAGGGCATATTTGCCAAATTGACTTTAGCTCTTAATTTAATTTCCGGATTGCTAATTGATTCAGCTCTTATTTCAATATTACCTTTAGAAATGTCAATTATTTTTATCTCATATTTCCCGTTTTGAGTTGTGATATTATTGTCTATTGCATTTGTATCTATATATTTAGCAATTCTTGGAGTATCTTCTTCTTTGAGCTCACCTCCTGCTCCTCCGGTCATTCTAACTGTTCGCCAAAAGCCTTGAGCTGCAACTGAATAATGTTGTATTTCTGAAGATATTATTTGTCTTACTGAATTGTCAGATTGTTTATCAAACATAACGATGCTGATAGTTATAGATGCTCCTATAATTATTACTGATAATAATATCATTATTATTTGTTGAAATCCCATTAAAAAACCTTTTTTTAAAATTATTAAACGCAAATATTATGCCAAATAATGGGTTGTTTGTAAAAGAGTTGATTATAATTAGATTGCTTGATTAGTAATTGATACTTTTATAATTGATGATTTTTTGTGTAAGCAAGGATGCTCACATAACGCTAATTTTAAGACAGCTTTCATTAATAAACCTTGATTGTTAAAGCTTATTTTATTTTTTTATTGACAAATATATAAACCTTGTTTATAATGAAATTAAAATTTGTTCCGGAGGTTGAGATTAAAGATTTTAGAGTAACGGGTAAAAACAATCAAGGTATGCCGGTTCAGGCTGTGATTACTGTTAAAGATAAAAAAGAAGCTAAAGATTTGCTTCAAAAACGTGGCATCATTATTGAAAAACTTGAACAAAAACGTGAATTTAATTATTATATAGTCTTACCAAATAAAAAGAAAATTTCCGGCAAAAAAATGGCTTTTAATGCTCAGGAACTTAAAGATGCTTTTATAAAACATGGTTATAATAAGGTTAGGGTAGAAGCTGTTTTAATTGATATTAAACTTAAGCCACCTGTACAAAGTATTTTGCAATTTATTAATCTTAGTTCGTTTATGCTTCAAGAAAAGATGGCTTATGATAAAATACTTGAAATCCTTGCGGATGAAGAAGATAATCCTACCTTAAGAAGTACTCTAAAAAGCATTCAGTCCGAACTAAAAAAAGGACGCGAAGGTGAAGATGTTTTTAAACAATACGAAGATGTATTTGGAAAATTCCCTGCATATATGCTCGGTCTTGCTACTAAGTCAGGTAATATGTCAGAGGTTTATGAAGCTACTGCCAAGTTTATGGAAAGAGAATTAGAGTATAAAAAGAATCTGAGATCGGCATTAATGACTCCGGCTTTTACTGTTTTTGCTATGGTACTGGCTGTATTGTATTATGTAATTTCTGTTTTTCCTGCTACGGCTAATTTGTTTGTAAGGTTTGGGTTGGATATTCCTCCGATGACTAGATATACTTTAATGTTATCGGATTACTTACAAGTCAATTGGTGGTGGATGTTGAGTATA
>JALNXV010000144.1 GCA_023230175.1 Candidatus Cloacimonadota bacterium | reverse complement strand
GGATCCCGGAAGGCGGCACACTGCAAGACGGCTCCCCGGAAGGTAGAACCCTGCCCGACCCGGTGAAACTCCGGCTCTGCGACCCCCAGACCAGCGGGGGCCTGCTCATAGCCGCCCACCCCGACAGCCGGGATATCCTGGAAAAGGAATTCGGTGCGGTTTGTATCGGGGAGATCTGCTAGTAAGGTTCGTTAATTGCTCCTACGGATGTTGCGTTTTTCATTTTATTAATGCGAAAATTCTCTGAAACGATTAAAAGGACACCAACTCTTTTGTGTCCTGTATTTAATCATTCCCCTTAGTGACCCAACATATTCCCGGATAAACCGGTTGACAGCACCTGTTCTTTGACGTGCTGTTATTTAATGTAATGTAGGTCCAACGCCTGCCGGCTAAATTGATATCCGGCAGACTTGCCCGTTGCTTATGGCAACCGGGTAAGGTTATATATTATAATTTATTGTCTACTAATGTTATTATTAAAACTATATTATGAAAGAAAAAAGAAAACCTACAACAATTAGAGATTACCTGGAGGCGACTGAACGTAATGGTTTGATTAACATAGATGGAACACGTGTTAATTCTTTTTCTGTATTGAGTCATTTATTAGAAGATACTGGTTTTTGGGAATTGCCCGAAGTAAAGCAAACCTTAAAAAATCGTGATCCAAATGGCCCCAAAATCGGTGACGTTATGAAAGCTCATTGCTGGAAATTCTTCTATGAGGAGTACGGAAATGATTTTTAGCATCTAACCCAGGTCCGGGGCTTGATTTTGTGCAGTCCCGATAACCATTAGATTTTCCGGCAGATCGTTAGATTATTACATTAAATTGCTGTAAAGTATTGTGACGCCAACGGTCGTCCAGTCGCATTATTAACATAACAAGATCACAAAACCTATTCTGCTGATAATGAGGGGGATCCCGGAAGGAGGCACCCTGGATGTTCCGGGAAAGGAATTCCGAGCGGTTTGTGTGGGGGAGGTTGAATAAGAAGGGGGTGCTGTCAGCTTTTGCCTCGGTCAATTTTCGCCTGGTATTCTCTAATGTGACTATACCAGAGGAGACACAACGGGAAGGTAAGGTGCATCCAGACCGGGAATGACTTCTGCCCAAAAGTTGAACCGTTTGCTTGCTGGTTTGTTGACTTTTGATACGACTTTTATGAGTATATTTGTTCATCAACCTTTTTTGTTCCGGCTATTTGGGCCCAATAACGATTATAATTCTTTTTATAAAAAGACAAGTATATGGAACTATTAATTGTGATATGTGTCATCATTGTCGCTCTTATGGTTATACCAAAAATCATAAAATCGGTTAGAAACAGTAATCATGAAAAAGAATCCCTTGCTGTGTTTGAGAATTTAAAAAATTTTACAGCATCCAAATACTATTTGTCAACAAACTCAGGAGTATCGGTAGGAATTGATTGTAATAGAAAACTTATATGTTTACTTGACAATCTACACCGACCTTCAATCTTTGATTTTGATCAAGTAAAAAACTGTGAGCTACTAATAGATGGTGAATCAGTCTTTAAGACATCTGCACCAGAAGTCATAGGAAGAAGCATAATAGGAAACGTCCTAGCGAAAGAGCCTGGCGCAATAGTGGGTGGTACCACAAGCTCAATGATTAAAACAGAAAAAATTCATAGCATTAGGTTAAAAATAATTGTTAGTGATATTGAAAATCCCGTTTTCAAGGTTGATTTCTTAAAATCACGAACAGACAAAGGTTCGTTTGAATACAACAAGGCATATTCAAATGCTGAAGAATGGCATGCTTTGTTTCTCGGTATTATCCTACAGAAATAGGACAATATGCCCTTTAAGTCAAACTATAGGGAAAACTTAGGTGAGTGTTAACTTTGATTATAACCAAGATCCAGATCATACACCAAACGAAGTTTTTACCAGTTATGGCCGCAAGATTTCCTGTTTAACATCCCACTCCTCCACTTCGCAAGACATTATGCAGTCAATAAATTCATCATTGCTGTGATTGTTTCCGGATGTCTTTTCTGGCAGAGTCATGATACTGCCTCCCATTCTTGAGAGACGCATCCTTGTGTCGTGACGTTTTATACAAGTGACATACTGACTCATGATTGTACCTGTTGATAATTGGCATATAATGTCGGACTCAGGGCTCATGCAGGTATCTTCTTCGAATAGACGCTGGTAATATGTAGGTCTTGTTATGTCAAACAGAATCATGTCCAAAATTCAACAAACTTATTTCAGGATAAGTTAAAATACGTATTTAAATAGTATATATATAGACTTTTATGGGATCACATCATCTTCCTCTTTTACAATACCTCCATCCATACATTTCATATCATCTCAGGAAGAATCAGCAAAAAAAACATTTTAGATTTACACAAAGCAACATGAAGCGATTTTTAACTATTATTTCTATTATGAACAACAACAATTACGAAATGTGGGACCAACACAAGAATGAAGACACAGAAGTTAACAGGCACGAATTCGTAACGACTGATTGCTTCTATTTCCGCTATCAAGCAATAGTTGAAAAAACAGTTCCTCTGAAACTGACACTTACAGATGGACTTTACTAAATCCTACGCAAGCTAATTAAGTTAGGGAAATACAATAAAGAAGATACTTCATATAATCTCAGAAACATGCAGCAGAAACATAGTTATACATTTACAAACAGAAATACTAAATATTTTATTAATCAATTAAATAATACGACTATGGAACAGAATGATCAATTTTATCAAGTAAACGAAAATGAAATTGTAAATGCTCAACAAAAGTGTCCGTGCATCATCTTAGCGGATGTGTCGGGATCAATGTCCGAAGAGCCCATAGCAGAGTTAAATCAAGGTTTGCAAGTTTTTGCAACTGAAATTTTGCACGACAAAACAGCAGCAGCTCGTTTGGAATTAGCTGTTGTAAGCTTTGGTTCAACAGCAAAACTAGAGCGTCCATTTGCATTAATCTCAGAAAATGAGATGCCAACACTTAGTGTTCATGGCTCCACCAATCTTGAAGATGGAATGGCTTTGGCATTTCAGCAATTAGAGCAGCGAAAACAGTATTACCGAGCTCAGAAAGCCACTTATTATCGTCCTTACATCATTTTAATTACAGATGGTGCCCCAGATAAAGATCCAGAAAACAGTGGGTTGATAGCCAAGCTTCGAGAACAAACGGCTGCAAATAAATATTCCTTTTGGCCGATAGGAGTAGCAGGTGCAGATATGGAACTATTGGGGAAAATGGCGTGTCCGGGAGGAGGGAATCTTCCAGCTATGCAATTAGAAGGTTTAAATTTTGACAAACTCTTCAAATGGCTTAGTGCGTCATTTACAAAAATATCTAATTCCCACCCTGGGGATATGGTGGATATCGCTCCTACGGCAGATAATAATCCTTTTCGGCTTACAGTATCGTAAGCCGAAAGGTTAATAAGATAGGTGGAATAACCAACAAAGAAAATCATATGAGTAACTGGTTAACAATAGGAGCCTCAGTAAGTGGGTTGGGACATTTGCAAACAAGAACCCCTTGTCAAGATGCGCATTATATTAAGAAGTTATCGAAGAAGTGGGATATTGCTGTAGTTTCAGATGGAGCCGGGTCTTGCTCTAATTCACATAAAGGCTCCTCCTATACAGTAAAAGAATTTCCTCAAATATTGTCAGAAATGCTTGCCGAAGATAATTGGTTTATTGAAGGTATTATGCCCTCCTCAGAAGAATGGCGCGCTCGTGCGTTCCAATCTCTGACGGTGTTAAAGCAACACTTATTTGAGTATGCCAAAACTATAAATTGCGAATATAAATCACTTAGTTGTACACTTATTGCCATTTTATACTCGAACAAAGGTGCGGTTTCGGTTCATATCGGGGATGGACGGGCGGCAGTAAAACTTGAAAATGGAGAATGGATTTCTGTTATGGTACCATTCAAGGGAGAACAAGTTGGTGAAACAGTCTTCTTAACTTCTGATTATTCATTTGAAAATCCGGAAATGTGTATTGAGACTCAAGTGACTCAATCGCCAATAGAAGCTTTCACGATCATTTCAGATGGTCTGGAACGTTATTTCTATCAATGTTATGTTATAGACGAAGAGGGTCTCTTTTCTGACCCGAATCAATCTATCGAAAAAATAATTAATAAAAACGTCGCTGCCATCCAGGCAATGTATGATGAGAACGTAAAGAAGAAAGAAATATCAAAACGGTTGCGGAATTACCTTAAAAGTGGAATTCTGGCAAATGAAATTGATGACAAAACAATGATTTTAGGTTACAAAAAATGCGGAACAGTTGATAAAGTCTCATAAAAGACGAATAATGTTAAGTCCCATTTGCGGTAGAAAAACAAATTTATATAAATAACAATCTAAAATACACTACCATGAACAGATTTTCAAGTTTCCTTCTTTGGCTTTCTAAAACCAATCCCACATATTTCAAAATGTGCCCTAAGCATGTTCAATGGCAAAGAACCGCCCTTGCCCTTTTTATTCTTTGTACGTGGACATTAGCTTTCATTACAGGTTGTTATTTTGTTAAGTCTATCTTTTTGAACTATGACGACGGTACAGGAACCATGTACGTAAGTTTTTTGGGGTGGGTAGCTTCCATCATCTTTGGCTTATTCTGGGCTTCCTTTATAGCAATGACTGACCGTGAGAGTATTTCTGCCGGTTCAAAATTTGCGATTGTTTGTCGTCTTGTTTTGGCCGTACTCATTGGGTATGTCATTTCAATTCCACTTGAAATGCAAATCTTCTCAGACCGTATCATGAAGGAACTGACAATCAGTGCTCATGAGGTCAATGGAGGCTTTATGGAGAAGAGAAATGCTTCTATTCAACGGTATGACAATCGAATTGCTGATATTGAATCACAAATCAAAGTGGAGAGGGCTAATAAGAATAAATGGTCCGAAACAGCGCACGCAGAAGAAGTTGGGAGAGAAGGAACAACATATACTGGACGTGCTGGGCGAGGCAGTTGCTATACTTCTGCGCAAAATAATTATTTCAAAAGCAAAGAACAAGAAGAGCGGCTTGTGAAGGAGCTTGAAGATGCAAAGCGTGAAAAAGAGATTGCAGTTCGTGAAGCTGATGCACAGTATGAAGATTCAATTGTTGATCAGTCATATGGATTCTTCTCTCAATATGAGGCACTTGAAGATCTTAAGACAATAAATCCACGAGTTCGATTTTTTACTACGATGATAACATTATTGCTTGTTATACTGGAAGCCGTACCATGTTTGATGCGAATATTACAACAAGAGGATGAATATGATATTTTACTTAAAGCTTCTTCACGTATCAATATTTCCTATTTGACAGCCATTGCCAATTTAAGAATATTTGAAATTGAAAACGACAAGAACATCAATAATCAGGCATCTTCCCAGCACGCATCCAAGAAACTGCTGGAAAAAGTTGACAAAAAAATGGAATAACCCATGAAATTATTATCAGGGAAAGGAGAGCAAGTTATTATTCAGGATAACAGTCTATGCAGTGGTGGCGAGGCCGATATCCATAGAGTAATATCTCCAAATATATATAAGGATGTCGTTGCGAAAATATATCTCCCAAGCTATGGCACTGATGCTAATGGCAAAAAGGACCTGGCAAAGATTTATAATCAAATGCAACGAATACAATATATGGTAGCAAACAATCCGCTTAGGTCTTCTTGTAAGGAAATCAGGGAAACCTTTGCCTGGCCAATAGATATATTATTAGACAGGTCTGGAATATTTGTAGGATTTCTACTTCCTTTTGTTCAAGACAGTATTGCTGTAAACGATTTATCTTTGGGAATAAGTCTTCCAAAAGAATGGCGTAATTTCGCATTAACTAATCCGAAATCATATAACAACCGTCTGGTGTTGTGCTACAATATTGCACAGGCATTAGCTGAAATGCACAAAAGTGGAACATATACCCTTGTCGATTTTAAGCCGGATAATATAATGCTAAAAAGTAATGGATATGTAACCATTATTGATATGGATAGTATCCAGATTGCCAACAGAGGAACGGTATTATTTCATGCCACTGCGTGTACTCCCGATTTTGCTCCACCGGAATTTCATCATAACAAGGCAGATTTTACTTGTCAATATATTATCCAGTCTTGGGATTGTTTTAGTTTTGCAACAATTGCATATCTTTTATTGATAAATTCTCATCCGTTTGGCAATATGATTCATGCAACAAATGAAACAATTCATTCAATTGTTGATTTTATCAAAGGAGGCTACTTTGCCTTTGGAGACAAACAATCATCTATTGAATTAAGTCATATACACAACAATTATTCAAAAATTGGCCCTAATCTTCAGGATTTGTTTTCTAAATGCTATGTGTCCGGACACGCATACCCCAACTTACGACCTACGATTGCAGAGTGGCGCAATGCGATAGCCAATGAACTACAAAGGATGTCTAACATCCCTGTTACGGTAGGGGTGTTTCAACCGCGTCCCCAGGTAAAGGTCAACCCCTTGCTAAAGATTCGTGATTTTTCATATAATGTTATTTTTAATGCCATAGAACTTTCATGGAAAACTTCCGGAGCATCATTGGTGTTATTGGATAAAAAGAAAGTCTCAGCATCCGGGGCAATAACCATCCCTTTATCAAAAGGCGTACACATACTCGAGGTTGAAGATTGTCAAGGACATTCGGTATATAAACGATTGAATATAAACCATTTAGCCTTCTTTAATAATGTCAATGCTATTTATAACAGATCTTCAATAACTTTGGAATGGGATGCAGTCAATGCAACAGGAGTAACTATAAACAATAAAGCTGTGGCCTCCAAAGGAAATATTTTTGTACCAATGAAAACGCAGACATACCATTTTGTCGCAAAAGATATTACCGGAGCAATAGTTAATCGTGATTATGCAGTTATTGTACATCCAACAATCAAAAGATTCGATGTTGCATATCAACTACATTCCGCTATACTTACCTGGGACGTTTGGTGTGCTGATAGTTGCGTAATAAACGGGAATAGCGTCCCGTTAGTTGGCTCTGTCTCAGTCCCATTATTCTCATGTGATTATTGCCTCAAAGTAAGTGATGTGAGTGGTAATTCGGTGGAGTCATCTGTCTTCGTCCAAGGATATGAAAAACAAACTATACTTACACCACGTAGCTCAATCAATAACACACTTACTATGTCACCTACCCAGAGTGATATTATCAGACCTACTGAAATGTGTCGATCAATAGATATGTGAAAGATGCATAGGCTTTATCTACTTGTTAAGAAATGACAACTGTTAGAAATAGTATAAGAAATTCCTGCAAACAACCCTTAGATGAAGAGTATTACTATATCGATTATGGACAGCGTTGCCATATCGTACACGACAGAAACGGCATCCGGCATTGTTTCAGTTGTGGAAGGTTGATTGATCCTAATATCGGGGGATCATCAGTGGTATGCAGTGACGGAAGAGAATTTTGTACTATATGCAGCGAGAATGGAGTGAATACAAAAGAGATGGGCGCTAAGGCACTTGATACAGTATATGGCCTGTTTGATATCGCAGGAATTACTTGTCCTAGAAATCGTATTTCATTAGAATTGAACAATATGTTTTATGCGGAACAAGTATTGAAGGACAAGAAGTTCTATGGGTTAACGACAACAACAATCTACGCTATGAGAAACAAGCCAAATACATACTTGATAAATATCATCACCGGACTCCATTATGAAGTTTTTTTAGGAGTTCTTGGACATGAATTGATGCATGTCTATATAAAAGAGAATAACATCCAATTGAAAAAAATTGATGAAGAAGGTTTGTGTGAATTAGTATGTTATTATATATATGAAGCACGAAACTCAAAAGTATGTGATGTAAAAATAAAAAATATGATTGAGAGCTCTGATCCAATATATGGAGAAGGCTTTAGGATAATGAAAAAACGAATTAATGGCTTAAATTCCTGGAATTCATTTATATCACAAGGCACCATCCAATAAATTGTGTAAACGATAATGCAAAAGTAAAAAGCATTGTTAAATTTAAGGATTAAACCAAATGGAAACACAATTTATGGTCAAGAAGAAAACGGAAGTACCTCCGGAGTTGTTGTCCAAAGAAGTTCTAAAACAGTTTAAAACAGAGGAAGACGTAAGCAAGTTCTTGAAGGATCTTCATTCCCAGGTACTCGAACAAATGTTACAGGGCGAGATGGATGCGCACCTGGGGTACGAAAAAAATGATGTAGCGGGCAACAACACGGGCAATTCAAGGAACGGCAGTTTTCCAAAGACTATCCAGACCGAACATGGTGAGTCAACCATCCAGATTCCCAGGGACCGGAACGGGGAATATGACCCGATCATCGTTCCAAAACACCAAAGCAGGGGTCTCTCCATCGAAAAGCTAGTCATATCGCTTTATG
>JALNXV010000143.1 GCA_023230175.1 Candidatus Cloacimonadota bacterium | reverse complement strand
TTCCTAAGGGAATGCAATTCGATTGTGATTTTGTTTTTACCGAGCGTTACATTCCTGACGGAATGTTGTTCTAAATCCAATACTTGACGATACATTACCTTTTGATCCTCAAGTTGGACTTTATTAATTTCACCACCAGAAGATGTTTTAATAGCCACATCCCCCAGCGTTTTCCACTCAACCTCAGCTCCTTGCAATAATTTATTTTAATACGTCATTGTTTACTTCTATTTGATGATATTAAGTGTAACATCAATCCTTTAGGATTGCATCGCTCGGTAGCAATTAATTGCCAAACCAACACCCTGCATTCCGTTAGGAATGTATCCTTATTGAATTTCTGTAAAAATATATTTTTCATTGTATTCTATATCAAATTTTTGCAAAATACCCAAATATTCTTCTCTGAATGTTTTTTTCTTATGATGTTGCTCTTGTGTTTCAATATAATTACAAACGGCCGGGATTTGTGATTTTGCATACGAAAATGCACCGTACCCCTCTTGCCAACAAAATTTACCCATTACCAATTTTTCTTTGTTAATCCATTCTGAACTATCGCGTTTCACTTCTTGCATCAATGCCGATAAAGCTTGTGTGGGACGAAAACCAATCAAAATATGAATGTGGTCAGGCATTCCTCCAATGCACAACACTTTATGTCCATGCTTTTGTATAATGGCAATGATGTATAAATACAAACGCTCTTGCCATGATTTTTGAATGCAAGAAATCCGATTTTGAACTGCAAAAACTACGTGAATATGTATCTCAGTATAGGTATTTGCCATAATCTTTCTGCTTTTAGGATGCATTCCTAATGGAATGCAATTCGATTGTGATTTTGTTTTTACCGAGCGTTACATTCCTGACGGAATGTTGATCTAAATCCAATGCTTAACGATACATTACCTTTTCATCCTCAAGTTGGGCATCAATTTTATTAATCTCACCACCATACTAATATATAATTATACTTTCTTTTTGTTCTTCGATCAAGCCTCATTCTCCTTTATTGTTTCATCAATAATATAACAATTAAAATTTTCATTATTACAATTTCTACTTTTTAAACTTCTATTCAAATCAATCTCCATAATTTATTAATCCAATTACTATACCTAAGTTAAATTATGTCAAAAAGAATTTTCATTAATAATTAATTTATCAGCGAGATAGTCATAAAATAGATTATATATTATAATATTCGCAATATTTCTTGGATGTTTTTTTGATTTGTAATTATCTCTTAACTCGATCATCCTGATAGAGCATACTCAGGGACTTCCTTAGTCAAATACCGTATCAAAATGTCACAAATACATAATTAATGTTTTTTTTTAAATGATTGTTTTAAAATCATAGCCACATACTTTAGAGACTGTCCCAAAATGTCAAAAATGTTCTACAAGCTTCCAGCTTGTAGTTTCATAATATATTGAATACCCATTACTTAAGGTTTTGAGTGCAAGCAGGGATGCTCGCACAACATTAATTTTGGGACAGCCTCTTTAGAGGCTGTCCCAAAATAGCAGAAAACGATTCAAACTGGAGACTGGACGGCTCGTCCAGTCTGTCATCCTGAACGCAGTGAAGGATCTCATCTTATTGACTTGTAGCACTTTAAAGAAATCAAGGAGTTCCTTCGCTTACGCTCAGGATGACAAAATTTCTTTGAAATTTTGTTTACAATCGTGAACATTGGTCAGGCTCTTTAGTATGTGGCTATGATTGAACAACATAATATTACCCTTCCAATCGGAAATTTTTCTTAGAAAAATTTCCGATTGGAAGGGTAACTTATTGTAAAAATTATTCAACAGCCTTTTGTGTTCTACTCAAAAAAAAAGGGATACTAAAGTATCCCTTTTTTATAATTATATTTAGATTACCATCTAAGATGAGCAAAAGCTTTATTTGCTTCAGCCATTTTGTGAGTATCTTCACGTTTTTTAATAGTAGATCCTTCTTTTTTATAAACAGAAAGTAACTCATTCGCAAGACATTCACGCATACTTTTTTCTGAACGTCCGCGAGATACACTAATTACCCAACGAAAGGCAATAGCAACACCTGCTTTTTCTGTAACTTCTGTTGGTATTTGATAATTTGAACCACCTACACGACGAGAAACTACTTTAACTAATGGTCGAGCATTGTCGATGGCTTCAGTAAAAATTTCAATAGGATCTTTTTTTGTTTTTTCGCCTAATATTTCTAAGGCACCATAAACTATTCTTTCAGCAGTAGATTTTTTACCACGTTTCATAACGCAGTTGATAAACTTGCTGAGTAACACTGATTTATATTTTGGATCAGGTAATATTTCTCTTTGAATTGCTTTTCTTTTTCTTGGCATTTTAACTCTCCCTTATTTCTTAGGTCTTTTAGTACCGTATTTTGAGCGACTATTCTGACGTTTATCAACACCGGAACAATCTAATGCACCACGAACTATATGATAACGAACACCGGGTAAGTCTTTAACACGACCACCACGAACTAATACTATTGAGTGTTCCTGCAAGTTATGACCTTCACCGGGTATATATGCAGTAACTTCAATACCGTTTGTTAAACGTACACGGGCAATTTTACGTAAAGCTGAGTTAGGTTTTTTTGGTGATGATGTATAAACACGTGTACAAACACCTCTTCTTTGTGGACAAGCTTGCAAAGCTCTATTAGTTTTTTTATCTGCAAGCGATTTACGTCCTTTGCGAACCAATTGATTAATTGTTGGCACTTTTAAATTCCTCCTTAGAATTTCTTTTAATAGTCCATAACATCGTCAAGACTTTCTTCCTGTTCGTGTTCTTCTTTTGAATGAGCGAACATTTCAATGATTTCTTTCATTGTTTTGCCTTGACTTATCTCTTTATCAACCATATCATTATAATACCGGGTCCCTGTACCCACTGGTATTCTATGGCCTAAGATGATACTTTCTTTAAGACCTTCGAGATAATCTATTTTACCTTCAATTGAGGCCTCGGTTAATACTTTTGTAGTTTCTTGGAATGACGCAGCTGAAAGCCAACTTTCAGTCATAAGAGATGATTTAGTTATACCTAATAACATCTGCTCATAAGTCGCACCTTCACCTGTAATTATATTTCCTTCACGATCTTTAAACTCATCAGTTTCAACTCGTTTATTTTCAGCAAGTACTAAATCCTTTTCAATAACTTCACCTTCAAGAAATTTAGTATGTCCGGGGTTAACTATTCTAACCTTTTTAAACATTTGTCTAATTATTGTTGATATATGCTTATCATCAATCTTCACACCTTGCTTACGATAAACCTCTTGAATTTCATTAAGGATTAATAATTGAGCTGCTTTGATACCTTTAGCTTCAAGAATATCATGCGGATCTAAAGATCCATCAGATAAAGCATCGCCACTCTCTACAATATCTCCCTGATGTACAATAATACGTTTTCCCGGTGGAATAACATATTTCTTCTCTTCTCCGGAATCAGCTTTTACATAAACTAAACGACCGGTTTTTGATAAATCTCCAATAGTAACTTTTCCGGAAATAAAACTTATAACAGCCTTATCTTTAGGTGAACGAGCTTCAAATAAGTCCTGTACCCTTGGAAGACCACCTGTAATATCTCTTTGTTTCATTGTTACACGAGATGATTTACCTAAAATATCTCCGGGATATACATAAGCACCATTTTCAATTTCTACACTCATACCGGGTTGCAAAGGAACCTTTTCTTGTTCTTTTGTTTTTGGATGAGTAATTATAAATTGCGGTTGCTTAGTTTTATCTTTTGCTTCAATAATAGTTATCTCTCTTGTACCGATAGTATCATTGAATTCTTCTTTATAATTTACATCTTTAATGAAATTATCAAATTTTAATTTACCTTCTGAAACGGCGATAGTTGGATTATTATAACTATCCCAAACAAAAAGCTTAGTACCTTTTTCTATTTTTTCGTCTTCTCTAACCAAAATAGTAGAAGCATATTCTATCTTATAATCACCTAAAACGATAGTATCATCTTTTTCATCAATAATCTGAATTCTACCAATATGTGAAACTGAGAAATATTCACCTTTTTTATTGATAACAAAATTAACTTTAACAAATTTAACAATACCATCAAAATCAGATGAAACTTCTGCTTTCTCAACATCTGTACTTGCAGCACCACCAATATGGAAGGTTCTTAAAGTAAGCTGAGTACCCGGTTCACCAATACTTTGTGCAGCAATGATTCCAATAGGATCCCCATAAGTTACTAATTTATTATTTCCAAGATTTTTACCATAGCATTTTTGGCAAACACCTTTTTTTGCTTCACAAGTTAATACTGAACGAATCTTAACTGAATAAATTCCATGATCTTGTATAATTTTTGCAATCTCTTCAGTAATATAGTCATTAGTATGTACTAATACTGAGCCAGTAATAGGATCAATAACATCTTCGGCAACAAAACGTCCTTCAATTCTATCTTTTAAAGATTGAATTGTTTCAATACCTTCTTTTAAAGCTGTAACTTCCATACCTTCAATAGTTCCACAATCCATATCAGAAACAATTGCATTTTGAGCTACGTCAACTAATCTACGAGTCAAATATCCTGCTTCTGCTGTTTTTAATGCTGTATCGGCAAGACCTTTACGAGCACCGTGAGTAGATATGAAATATTCAAGAACAGTTAAACCTTCTCTAAAGTTGGATTTAATTGGTGTTTCGATTACTTCAGCTTCACCTGAAGCAGTACTCTTTGCCGGTTTTGCCATCAATCCACGCATAGCACCAAGCTGTTTAATCTGGTCTTTACCACCACGAGCACCGGATAAATACATAATATAAATAGGATTAAAGCCCTCTCTATCATGTTCAAGTTCTTTCATCAACACATCAGTTACAGCTTCAGTTGTTGCTTTCCATTTATCAATAATACGATTGGAACGTTCTTTTTCTGTAATACCACCATTAAGATAGATGTCATATATTTCTTCAACTTCTGATTCAGTTTTTGAAATAATATCTTTCTTTTCTTCAGGTACTAATATGTCTGAGAAACTAAATGTTACACCGGCTCTTGTAGCATATTTAAAACCAATATCCTTCATATCATCTAAAAATACAGCTGTTCTTGCTTGCCCAACTAATCGATAAGACAACATAGCGATTTCGTTTAACTTACCTTTATCAAATGCATAATTTTGAAATGGAATTTTTTCAGGAATAATAGAATTGAAAATCACTCTACCTACAGTAGTAACCAAAAATCTCTTTTTATATTTGTATTTTATCCAAGTATGAAGATTTAGTCTATCATTTTGAATCTCTCTACCTTTTTGAGTACGAAGATTTTCTTCATATTCATAAGCTATCAATACTTCATTAACTGAATTAAATACTCTTAATAATTTGTCTTCAGGTGGGTTCTTTTCCTTTAAACTGGTCAAATAGAAACATCCTAAGACAATATCTTGACCCGCTGCCATAGCAAGCTTACCGTTAGCAGGAAGTAAAAGATTCCTTGAAGCTAACATCAAAGTACGTGCTTCAAGTTGAGCTTCAAGTGATAATGGCACGTGAATTGCCATTTGGTCACCATCAAAGTCAGCATTAAAAGGTCCACATACCATTGGATGCAATTCTATAGCTTTATTTTCGGTAAGCATAGGCATAAAACCTTGAATACCTAATTTATGCAAAGTAGGTGCTCTATTGAGAAGTACCGGATAATCCTGAATAACTTCTTCTAAAATTTTCCATATTTGAGGTTGTTTTTTCTCTACAAGTTTTTTAGCATTTTTTGCCTTTTCAACTTCACCCATTTTTTCAAGTTTTTCTATAATATAAGGTTTAAAAAGTTCTAATGCCATTTCTTTAGGTAAACCACACTGATGTATTTTCAGATGAGGTCCGACTACAATCACGGAACGTCCCGAATAATCAACACGTTTTCCTAATAAATTTTGTCTGAAACGCCCTTGTTTACCTTTTAATTGATCAGTTAAAGATTTAAGTGCTCTATTGCCTCTACCTTTTACCGGTCTTGATTTTCTTGAATTATCAATTAAAGCATCAACAGCTTCTTGAAGCATTCTCTTTTCATTTCTAAGAATTACTTCAGGTGCATGTATTTCAATTAATTGTTTTAATCTATTATTACGTGTAATAACTCTACGATATAAATCATTAAAATCGGCAGTAGCAAACCTTCCGCCCTCTAAAGCTACCAAAGGTCGAAGAGTTGGAGGTAAAACAGGAAGGACCTCTAGAATCATCCATTCCGGACGATTCCCTGATCTTAAAAAGGCATCAGCAATTTTTAATTTCTTTATATATTTTTGTTTTTTGAATGCAGACGGCTCTGATATGATTGCAGTTTTTAATTCATCAACCATTTCTTCAAGTTCAATTTCTTCAAGCAATTCTCTTATAGCTTCAGCACCCATTTTTGCTTTAAAATTTGGTCCAAAAGTATCAACTTTTTCATAATATTCATCAGTATCAATTAAGTCATACTTTTCATAAGGACTGTTTGGGTCACCCGGATCAATTACGATATATGATTCATAATATAAAACTCTTTCAAGTTTTGATATTGTTAAATCAAGCAATACGCCTATCTTTGAGGGTGCACTCTTTACAAACCAAATATGTGCAATTGGTACAGCTAACTCGATATGCCCAAGACGACTTCTTCTAACTCTTGAAGTTGTAACTTCTACACCGCATCTATCACATACAATATTCTGAGCAGATCTTTTTTTATATTTACCACAACTACATTCAAAATCTTTTTCCGGACCAAATATTTTTTCACAAAATAATCCATCTTTTTCAGGTTTCAATGTACGGTAATTTAATGTTTCCGGTTTCGCCACTTCGCCGTGAGACCATGATCTTATTTTATCAGGAGAAGCTACCCTAATACAAACTGCATCATAATCTTGACTAGTTTTTTCTTTTTTTACATTAGGGTTATAGTTATTATTATATGCAAAATTCATTATTTAACCTCCATATCAAGGTCTTTCTCAGTCAAAAACTCAATATCAAAACATAACGATTTGAGTTCACTAATAAGAACATTAAATGATTCCGGGGTTCCCGGTTTAGGCACCTTTTGACCGGTAGTTATAGCTTTATAAGCATTAGTTCTACCATCGACATCGTCTGATTTTATAGTCAACATTTCTTCAAGGAGACGAGAAGCACCATAAGCTTCTAAGGCCCAGACTTCCATTTCACCAAGTCTTTGACCACCATGTTGTGCTTTACCGCCAAGAGGTTGTTGAGTAATAAGAGAATAAGGACCTGTAGAACGAGCATGCATTTTATCTGCCACGAGGTGATTAAGTTTTAACATATACATAACACCAACTGTAACTCTTTCTCTAAACGGTTCTCCTGTTTTACCATCATAAAGGATTTGTTTACCATCAACAGGTAGATTTGCTTTCTCAAGTTCCTGAACAATTTCTTCAGGTTCTGCACCGTCAAACACAGGAGTTTCAACTATATAACCCAGAGAACGTGCTGCCATTCCAAGATGAGTCTCCATAATCTGACCGATATTCATACGAGACGGTACACCAAGTGGATTTAAAATTATATCTACGGATGTTCCATCTGCCATAAATGGCATATCTTCTATAGCACAAATCTTAGATATAACACCTTTATTTCCGTGTCTTCCGGCCATTTTATCACCGACTTGAATCTTGCGTTTTTTTGCAATATATACTTTAACCATTTTGACAACTCCGTAAGGAAGTTCGTCACCATGTTTAAGTCTTTCTTTTTTCTTTTTGAAAAGGTTTTCAGTTTCTTCATAAGCATCTCTAACCTTTTGTACTACGTCGTAATAAATAGTCTTATTCTTTTCAGAATCTTGAACCATTTCTACATCAAGGTTAAGTTTTTTGAAATTAATTTTTTTCAAATCATCTTTACTTATTTTAATTCCGGGAGCAAGTAATTGGTTACCCTTTTCATCAATAATGGTGTTAGATATTTCACCTTCTAATAATAAAGATAATTTTCTCTTAAGAAATTCATCTACACGTCTCATATTATCATCACGTTCGCGTTTAATACGTGCAATATCTTCTTTTCGTTCTTCTTCGTAATCAGAATTATCTTCAAAACGTGAAAATACCTTTACATCTATTACTACACCTTCCATACCGGGTTTAGCTTTTAATGAAGTATTGGAGAAATCTCCGGCTCTGTCACCAAACAAAGCTCTCATTAAAGTTTCTTCGGGAGAAGGGTCTATATCCACTGATTTAGGTGTAATTTTACCTACAATAATATCTCCGGGTTTAATTACTGAACCTACTCTAATAATCCCTGTTTTATCTAAATTTCTTGCTGCTTGTACAGGAACATTTGGGATATCATAAGCTAATTCTTCTTTACCATTTTTAGTGTTTCTGACCATAACCTCTTGAACTTCAATATATATCGAAGTTAAAATATCTTCGCGAGCCACTTTTTCACTTAAAATGATAG
>JALNXV010000142.1 GCA_023230175.1 Candidatus Cloacimonadota bacterium | reverse complement strand
ATCCACGCCTTTTTTAGCAACAGAGTGTTTTGCATTAGTCGTGGGGTGGATAGTGTTCATTTCAGATAATTTCAAAACTTATCCATCATTTTGACTCCTATTTTTTGCTTGATATTCATAAAGGATTTATTGGATTTATCCTTCATAATAGTGTCAACTTATTCAGGACTAGACAGTAAGTTGAAAGACCTAATTTATAAGTATCATAAAGCCATATTTTTAATAATTTTATAATGCATTGATGAGTAATTTATTAAATATATCTTAAATAATTATAAGGTAAAATCAAGACAAAAAAACAATTTTTTACTTTACAATATGTTGTAATTATAATTATTTGTTTTTAGGAGTGAGAGAATGCAAAAAAGATGGGAAATAAGCCCTTTAATTTCAAAGGAAGAAAAAGAAAAGACTAAAGAATTAGCTTCTGAGATAAAATGTCCTGTTTTGATTGCGGAATTATTACTAAAAAAAGAATTATCAGATAATTATAAATTAGAAATGTTTTTTAATCCTTCTCTTGATCAGTTACATGATCCCTTTTTATTTAAAGATATGTCAAAGGCTGTTGATAGGATTTTACAGGCAATAGAGGCAGGTGAAAAAATAACCATCTATGGTGATTATGATGTTGATGGAACAACTTCTACAGCTCTGTTATATTTGGGATTAAAACGAATTAATGCTGTAATAGATTATTACATTCCTCATAGAATGATAGATGGTTATGGTTTATCTTTAAGTGGTTTAGAACAATTAAGAGATAACGGTACTTCATTGATTATCAGTGTTGATTGCGGAATTAACGCCTTAGAAGAAATCGAAGCTATAAATCAAATGGGTATGCAAATAATTGTAACGGATCATCATAATTCAAAACAGATTTTACCGGAAGCTTATGCTATTATTAATCCTAAACTAGATTACAGTGAATATCCTTTTAAAGATTTAGCCGGTGTAGGTGTAGCATATAAACTTTTAATGGCTATATATAAAAAAATTGGCTTATATGATATTGAGAATAGACAGAAATTTTTAGATTTAGTTGCTGTTGGGACTATAGCAGATATAGTTTCTTTGACTGATGAAAATAGGATTTTTGCAAGTATCGGATTACAAAGATTAGCTGAAAGAAATAATCTTGGGTTAAATGCTCTTATGAATATTGCTAATCTTGGACAAAAGATACCTGATGCTAATGATGTTGTTTTTGGTTTAGCTCCGAGGATTAATGCTGCAGGAAGAATGGGTAGTGCAATGCGAGCTGTTGAGTTACTAATTTCTAATGATGAAATTAAAAGTCAAGAACTTGCCGAAATTATAGAAAGAGAAAATTCTTTACGTCAACAAATTGACCAAAAAACTTATCAAGAAGCTTGTGATATTATCGATAAAAAATATAAAAACATTGAAGAAACTTCTTGTATTGTAATATCCTCTGATAATTGGCATCCGGGAGTAATTGGGATAGTAGCTTCAAAGTTAATAGAAAAGTTTTATAGACCTACAATAATGATTTCATATAATGAAGGCATTGGAAGTGGTTCAGGTAGAAGTGTCAATGATTTTAACCTTTTTAAAGCCTTAGAATATACTGAAGATTTACTTGAAAGCTATGGAGGTCATAAATATGCGGTAGGATTAACTATTTTACCGGAATATATTGATACTTTTGAAAATAGATTAACAAGGTATATTAAAAAGAATATAGATATCTCTATGTTAAAACCACCTTTAAAAATAGATAGAAAATTAGAATTATACGAAATTACTCTTAAATTAATGGAATGGCTACAAAAATTTGCTCCTTTTGGATTAGGTAACGGGATGCCTGTTTTCTATACTGAGCAAGTAATGGTTATGGGTTATCCATACAATGTGGGCAAAAACCATTTGAAATTAAAGGTATGTAAAGACGGATGTGAGTTAGATTTAATTGGTTTTAATCTTGGTGATTACTTACCTTTATTAAAAAATAATTCATACTTAGATATAGCTTATACATTAGAATTGGTAAATTGGCAAGGGAAAGTGGCTATACAAGGAAATCTGAAAGATTTACATTTAAATGCGTAATTATTTATTATTTTTGATAATTTTGATTATTTGTGTTAGTTGCACTATGAATGGTTTTGTTGATAAGAGAACTATTAATAAAATTGAACTGATTGATAGTCTTTATGTGCAAGAAACTTTTGATAAAATTTGTTATTCTACCTCTGAAAAGAATTTTTATCTGATGCAGAAGCTTAAAAATGTGATTTATATATATAACAATGGTAAATTTGTTAATCAGATAGGTGGGACCGGGTTTGAAAATAATAGCTTTAGAAAACTATCTGATATAACTTTGGGTATTGATAATCACCTTTATGCTTTAGATTCTTTTGATAAAAGTATAAAAAGATTTGAAAAAGAAGGAGTTTATTTATCAAAAGTAAATATTGATAATGTTGCGTCTCCTGAAAAGATTGTTTTTACTAATTATGGTTCAGTATTACTTTTTGATTCACATAAAAAAGAGTTTTTTGCCCTTGATCCTTTTGATTTTTCAATGAAATATAGTTTTGGAAAATTTCAAGTAGAAGAAGTAGATAATTTATTTATTAATGGAAATTATTTGAGTGTATATGATAAATTAAATCACGAAACTACTATTTTTAATATAAATGGACAATATGATAATTTAATTTCAGATTTTGTTATTATGGATGCATTTAATAATATTTTAACATTCAAGGATAATAATGTAGTGGATTTTTCTGCTTTTGAAATTATCTTTAGAGTAAAAAATAAGATTACATATTTTTCAATTGAAAATAATTTAATGCTAATTGCTTCCGGTAATTATATAAAAGTTTATAGGTTACAGTATGAATACAATCAAAAGAATTGATAATTATAAAATTTTGGTTTTATTGCCAATGTTTTCTGCACTGTTGTTAGGCTTAAGTCGTTTGCCTATAAATTTAGATATGCTTGTATTCGTAGCATTTATACCGATTTTATATTATTTTGAGATAAATTCTAGCAATAAAGTTGGCAATCAAGATGATAATTTTCATAAACGGTTTTTATGGAAATCTTCATTGATGCATTTTAAGAATGGTGTAGTCTTTTCGACAATCTTTTTATTAGTATCCATTCATTGGATTTCGATTGTAACATTTCCGGGTTTTTTAGGCATTTTGTTACTCTTTGGTTTTATTTTTGGACTATTATTTTGGATAGTAGGTTTATTCTATATGATTAAACCAAAATGTTATAGACTTAGTTTTATTTTAGTATGGCTTTCTTTTGAATATTTAACTAACTATACAGAATTTAAATTTCCATGGTTTAACATTGCTTACGGTTTGAAAAACAGTATTAATTTAATTCAAATAGCGGAAATTGGTGGTGTTACTTTAATAGGGTTGTTGATTTTAGTAATTAATTATTTGTTTTATCTATCAATTACAAAGAATAAAAAATATTATATGATTAGTTTTTTGATTCTATTATTTTGGTATTTTGGAGGAATGTATAGACTTCAACATTTAGAGATAATTGAAACAGACTTCAAAATTGCTGTCTTACAGGGTAATATTGACCAAGATCTTAAATGGCATTCAAGTATGATAGATTCTACTTTTAATATTTATGAGAGTTTAGGTAAAAAAGCACTCAAGGAAGAGAACGTTGATTTAATCATTTTTCCTGAGGCTGCATTGCCCGTTTATTTACTGCAAAGAAAACAATATTATAATAGATTGATAGATATTGTTGATAATTTTAATAAACCTGTATTTACCGGTTTCCCGTATTATAAACAAGAGTATCTCCATAAAGGACAAATTGAACCTTATCTATATTATAACGCAGCAAATCTTTTTACTCCTGAATATTCTGAAGAGAAGGTTTATTTTAAGAATATTTTAGTGCCTTTTGGAGAAAGGATGCCTTTTTTAGATGATTTTCCTTTATTATGGAAACTTCAATTTGGGCAGGCAAATTTTGAAAAAGGAACTGAATTTGGATTGTATAAGATTGGGGGCTATAGTTTTTCTCCTTTGATATGTTTTGAAATAGTTTTTCCTCAGTTTTTACGTAAAATTTCTTATGATTTTAATCCTCATTTTTGGGTAAATTTAACTAATGATGCATGGTTTAAGAAAAGTATTGGAACACACCAGCATGCATCAATGGCAGTATTTAGAAGTATAGAAACACGTAAAGCAGTCTTCAGATCTGCTAATACAGGCTATAGTTTCTATACTACTCCTGATGGAACTATACATAAAATGACAAATTTATATGATAGGACTTATCTAACTGGAAAATTAAGTATTTACAATGGAATTACTCTTTATGTTAAGTATGGATATTTGTTGCCAATAATAATTTTTATTTTTTTTGCTTTACAAATATTCAAGCTTTTATTAGTATCGTTCTATAAAAAACTTATGTGGTAGGAAAATGAAAAAAGTATATTATACAATTGGTGAAGTTTGTGAGATGCTTGATTTAAAACCTCATATTATAAGATATTGGGAAACAGAATTTTCGCAGTTAAGAAGCAAATCAAAAAAAGGTACAATTCGTAGATATACTGAAAAGGAAATTAATTTTATTGATATAATTAGGAAACTGATTTATGAAAAGAAATTTACTCTTGAAGGTGCTCATGAAGAGATTAGAAATATGCAACATAGTGATTTCAAATTAAATAATGATAATTCTATTGAAAGTAATAGATTTAAAAATGAGCTTTTACAAATAAAAAATATATTATTAAATAGAAAAAATTAGGAGATATAATGGAATGGTATGTAAGTTTAGTTAAAACATATCCTATCGTAAGTGCGATGGTTCAATTTGCATTGTTAGGAACCTTAGGTGATTTGATTGCTAAGATTATACAAAATAAAAAAATCTTTTGGCCCTTTTCTATAAAAGAAACAATATGGAAATTTATAGAATGGGCTATACTTGCAGTATTTATCAAAGTTGCATTTATTGGGTTTAAGGGATTTGTAAATGAATTAGTTACCAGTGGTTTATTACCTGATATTTTTGCTCAAAAGAGACATTTCTTGAATGCTTTTTCTGTTTCTTTTACGATGAATATGCAGTTTGGTTTTTTATTAGTTATATTACACAGAGTTTTAGATTATTTGCCTTTTGGTAAAATCAAATGGCAAGGACTTAATAAAGGTTTTTATTCATTACTTTGGTTTTGGATTCCAGCTCATACAGTGACTTTTATGCTACCACAGGAATTTCAAATTGGTTTAGCAGCAATATGGTCTGTGATGTTAGGATTGTTATTGGGACTTTTTAATAGAAAATAACATAGTAAGTATTTATATTTGTTTTTATGCAAAGGAGATAAAAATATGGTACCACAGATAAAAAAACATTATAATCCGGATGGTGGGTTGTATTCAATTGAAGTTTTTGAAGATGAACAAAGAAACGGAGTTTGCCGATGGTACTATGATAATGGAAATATTGAGGCTGAAGTTACCTTTAAAAACGATAAAAGAAATGGTTTATATAAATCATATTATGATAACGGAATTATATGGCAAGAAGCAAATTACGAGGATGATACTCTCCAAGGTAAAGTTAAATGGTATTATGAAAATGGTAATCCGGCTGCTGAAGTAGAATATCTTAAAGGAAATTTGCACGGAATCAGTATTTGGTATTATGAAAATGGAAAGATTAAATTAAAAGAATATTATTTTGACGGTAAGTTAGAAGGGCATTGTTTAGCTTATGATATCGAAGGAAATCTAATTTACGATGACGAATATAAAAATGGAATAAAAGTTTATTCTACTCAATATAATAATAAGGGAGAGTGAAATGAAAAAAGGTTGGATAATAGCATTAGTAATTATTGGAATTATTGTATTAGGCTTATTAGGTACTGTCGCAACCGTAATAAGTCGTTATAATAATTTACAAAAACTTGTAGTTGCAGTTGATAACGGTTGGTCTGAAGTAGAAAATCAGCTAAATAGAAGATTTGACTTGATTCCAAACCTTGTTGAAACAGTAAAAGGTTACGCTTCACATGAGAGAGAAGTTCTTACCGAAGTCACTGAAAGTCGTTCAAAGGTTGGTTCAGCACAAACTCCTGCTGATAAAATTGAAGCTAATAATCAGCTTTCTTCTGCTTTAAGTCGTTTAATGGTTGTTGTTGAAAGATATCCTGATTTAAAAGCTAATACTAACTTTATGATGTTACAAGATGAGCTAGCCGGAACAGAGAATAGAATTGCTGTTGCACGAAGAAGATATAATGAGAGTGTTAATATGTTAAATCAATCAATTGTAGTTTTCCCAAACAATATGCTTGCAACGATGTTTAATATAGAAAAGGCAGAATTCTTTAAAGCTCCCGTTGAAGCTCAAAAAGCTCCTGAAGTTAAATTTTAGTTTAGATACTAATATTGTAACAAATTAATGGGATTACAAATATTCATAGAAAAGCACTTATATAAGAGGACATTCTTTTCATATTTATTATATCCATTCTCAATAATTTATGCAACTATTGTTTTGATAAAGAGGCAGATTTATAAATATCTTCCTCTTTTATCTTTTAATAGTAAATTTAAAATTATTTCAATAGGAAATATTACTACAGGAGGTGCCGGTAAAACCCCTGTTACCTTATATATCGCAAAACAATTAATACAGAGAAATTATAAGATTGCTATTGTTTTAAGAGGATATAAGGGTAAATTTGAACATTCTGTTAAATTAATTAGTGATTTTAATGGAGTATATGACTTTGCAAAAGAAGCTGGTGATGAAGCTTACCTTTATACGCAAAAATTATCTAATATCCCTGTTTGTGTAGGCAAAAATAGACGTAAATCAATTCAACTTTTAGAAAGTAGATTCCCTGAAATTGATTATATTATTATGGATGATGCTTTTCAGCATCTTAAAATAAAAGTTGATTTTAGTATCTGCGTATTTAATAGTATTAATCTATGGGGAAATGGTTTTTGTTTACCGGCAGGAATACTACGAGAACCTTTTAGTGTTTTAAAATATGCAGATTCAATAATACTTAACGGGAGTGATAATCAACAACTTAGGCAAAGAATAAAAAACAATTTATATTTTATTGGTGGTTATAAAGTTAGTAATTTATATTTCAAGGGAAAAGATTTAATTGTTGATAATTTACAAAATTCAAAGAATATTATAATGTCAGGTATTGGTACACCAAAATCTTTTGAAAATACAGTAATATCTCTAAAGATTCCTTATGTAGAATCAATTTATCTCAATGATCATTTTGATTATAGTATGTCGTTTATTGAGGAATTAAAGAAAAAGGTAGATAATGAAAGAATTGATTATATCATAATAACTGAAAAAGATTATAGTAAAGTTTTTAAGATTAATCTTCCTTTTGTTGTTGTGAAGATAGATTTTATTTTAGATAGAGATTCAGAAGAAAAATTACTTAGTACAATTTCAAAGATATAGCTTCTGAAAGCATTTTGTTGGGAGATTTCTAATGATGGAGTTTAAGTTTACAGGTTTTGATGTAAATATTATAGAGGAAATAGTTAAGTTTCATAATACTGAAAATACTGCGATTTTTTTCCCGAGTAATAAAAGTAGAAACATAGCTATGAGTGTATTGCAGAAGATATCCGGATTTAAAAAGATTGATTTATACACATTGGAAGATATTAACAAATTAGCTTTATTATCAGACAAACCTTTGCTAAATGATGTCAAACGTACCCTCTTATTTTTTCTTTCTATTCCTGATGATTTAAAAAAGGCTTATAATTTGACTGATTATTTTGGAGCAAGTAAGTTTTTAAATCAAGTATTAACTCTATTCCAAGAATTAAATGAAGAATTAGTTGATTATAGAATTATTGAGGATAAATTATTAAGTGAAGGCTATTTTGCAGACTGGCAAAAAGCTTATTGGAATGATTTACAAGTTATGAGAAGAAGATATCAAGAGTATTTGGAAAGCATTTCCTATACTGATACAATATTTGTTTCGCATAATTTAAATTGTCTGGATATCTTTTTTGAAGGATATGAAAATATTGTATTTGCAAATCAATTTTACTTAACAAATGTAGAAAAAAGGATTATATCATATATAGATAATCAGGATAAACATATATATATGTGGTATCAATGTCTTGAAGGTTTATTTAACAAGGAAGATTTATCTTTTAATGACTTTAGTTTAAAAGACTTAATCGGGAGTTCAGGTAAGTGTCATAATAAATTTTATATATATAATTGCCCTAATGAATTTTCAATGTTAATGCAAGGAATCACAACAATAGAAGAGAAGAAAATAAAAAACTTAGTAGATTTTGATTTTTATGAAAATGATTGGTTTAATTATTTGTCTAATAGTAAGTTTTCTTTGCCTCAGAGTTATTTAAGTGAAAAGTCAGAAATACATAATTTTTTAAAAACAGTGTTAAATCTATTAGATAGTTTAGTATATGTTAAAGAAAGTCAAAATTTT
>JALNXV010000141.1 GCA_023230175.1 Candidatus Cloacimonadota bacterium | reverse complement strand
TGATAAATACCATTGATTACCAATTGAATATATCTTTGTTTTTATATATTGATTGATTTCTAAAGGCATAAACCTTTCCAAAAAAAACAAATCTAAACTATTTGTTTCCTCCTGATAATTTTCTTGCAAAACATTTAAACTTAATAAAGCAGACTGATAGTTTCGTTGAATTATTCCACCGTAAGAGAAAAACGAAATACCATTATATTGATTATTGACCTGTTTATCTGTAATTATATTTATCTTTGAAACGATCTCATTCACAGAATAATTATTATTATCAGACCACGCTCTTAATCCAACAACAATTTTATCATTATATTTATCCGGTATTTTATTCATTGTTGAAGACAATGCATAATCATCAGTTTGATATGCCATAAGATAAACTTTATCAATTATATTTTGATTTAACCAATCAAACCAATTTTGAGAATATTTTACAACAGCGTAATCAATATCCGGCATAACAGCTGCACTTAGAATTAAATTTGGTTTTATCCTTTTAACACTTTGATTTATTTGAGAGATAAGACTTGTTATTTGTTTTTCTTTCCATTCAACAAAATCTATATCTTTTATAATTCTTAATAAATCATCATATCTTTTTATAGAAATTGGATTATAACCATAGTTTGAATTTGGATACCTAATATAATCAAGATGCAAACCATCAATATTATAATTTGATACTATATCAGAGAATACATTTACAAGATAATTTCTAACTTCATACAGACCCGGATCCAAATAAGCACCTTCAAATTTTAAATGAGTTATTCTTTCATCTAAATTATTATAAGTTAACCAATCCGGATTTTGATAATATAAATGAGAAGAACAAACATTACTTAAATCTCGAGGCGTAATAACTAAAACAGTAACCCAAGCATGTACTTTAATATTTTTCTTTTTAGCCTTTGCAATAAATTCTTCTAAGGGGTCAATCTGTTTACCTTCAATAAGATAACTAATAGGTTCATTATTTCTATAAGTTTTAACTCTTTTATTTGGTATATAAAGAGCATCTCCTCGATATCTAACTTCTACCAATAAATCAGTTATCCCCCAACTATAAGCATTTTCAACAACTCTATCAATCATTTCTGATGAAGTCATATCCCAAGGAGTAACCCACAGTGCTTTTTGTTCTATGCAATCTAATATTCCAAAATTAATAAAGATAAAGAAATATAAAATTAGTCTTTTATAACTGCTGAACATTTCCCGTCCTTAAGATTTATTATAATCTTATCATCTTTATTAATTTGTTTAATACTTTTTACAATATTTCTATTCAAAATATTATCCTTTTCAATAATAGAAAATCCTTTAGCTAAGATATTTTTTGGAGATAAGGAGTCAAGTAATAATTGCTTTTGCTCTAAAGTTTTTGTTAAGATATCTAATTTGTTGGACATTAGATAATCTAATTGTCTTTGATTAGTCAATAATTTGTATTGATAACTTTCAGTAATTTTATTATATTTATGCATAAAGTTTGAGATTAAATATTCATTTCTTTTTATAATTAATGCTTCAAATCTATAAGCATTATTAAAGGCATATTTCAAATTATTACACTCTAATTTTATTTTATGCTTTTTCTTATCTAGCACAAAAGACGGATGTAACTTCAAAAAAGTATATGCTAAATTTTGGTATCTTTTTTTAATATCCTGAAATCTTCCGAGGAAACGTGATATTTTTATTGTATAATTGTCAACATATTGTTGATATCTATATATAAGATTCAAGGGATTGAGTTCTTTAAGTCTTTTTTCGTATCTTAAAATAATATTAGCATAACCTTGAATATTTTTTGACAATAAAATATCTAAGGTCTGTTTTTTTCTATGTAATTCTTGTAATAATTCATTTTTATCAGGGACTACTAATTCTGCAGCAACCGATGGAGTTGCTGCTCTAACATCAGCAACAAAATCACTTATAGTAAAATCTATTTCATGTCCTACGGCAGAAACAATTGGTATATTACAAGCATAGATTTCACGAGCTAACAGTTCATCATTAAAGCAAAACAAATCTTCATAAGACCCACCACCTCTACCGATAATAATCACATCAACAGACAAATTACAATTGTTGAAATATTTGATTCCGGCAATTAACGTTGAAGGTGCTTCTTTACCTTGAACAATACAAGGATATAACAAAACTTCGACAGGATATCTTCTATTTAAAACATTTAATATATCTTGAATTGCAGCACCTGTTTCTGAAGTAATTATACCAATTCTTTTTGGAAATTTAGGTAATACTTTTTTAAATTTATTATCAAAAAGCCCTTCCTCGTTAAGCTTCTTTTTTAGCTTCTCAAATTCTATTTGTAGAGCTCCTACACCTGAAGGAATAACCTTAGAAACAACTAATTGATATTGTCCGTCACGTTCATAAACGCTGAGTTTACCAAAGACAATGACCCTATCTCCATTTTTCAAAGCAATTTTAAAAAACCTATTGTAACCGGCAAAATAGACACATTTTATAAGAGCTTTATCATCCTTTAAACTAAAGTAAATGTGACCGGAATTTGGCTTAACATAATTAGATATCTCACCTTCTACATATAATTCACCAACTTGATTTTCAAGTAAATTTTTTATATGTAAGGTTAACTCGCTAACGCTAAAGACATCTTCATTTTCAATCATAAAACCATAGAACAACATTTATCAAAAAAGTCAATATTTTTTTCAAAATAATGTATTAGTTTTCTGTTGAGGTCTAATTTCTTCTGATGAATCTTTTTCAATAATCATATTAACAGACTGATAGATTATGCTATTACAAGTTTATCAAAGACTAAAAATTTGATGGACTTAAAAACAAAATATTATATTTTATATTGACAAAATTACTATTAAAATATAAATTAGCAAAAAACTAATATGGAGCAATGAATGAGTGATGTTAGAAAAATAAAAATATTGCTAATCGGATATGGAAATATGGGGCATATCATAGAAAATGAAGCCATTTCTATAAATTGTGACATCATAGATATCATCGAACCTAAAGACAATAAATATAATAAAACATTAGACAACAGTAAGATAAATGAATGTGACGCCATAATTGAATTCACTCATCCTATATATGCTTTTAATATAATCGATAACGCTCTTAAATATAACAAACCGGTTATCTCCGGCACAACAGGATGGTTTCATAAAATTGAAGAACTCAAAAAAAAACACAACTTTACAACTTCCACTCTAATTTATGGTTCAAATTATTCAATAGGAATGAATCTTTTTTACCAAATAATTAATTATTCTTCAAAACTTATTGGTGACACAAATTTATATGATATTTATGGAATAGAGGCACATCATAAGAAAAAAGCCGATTCTCCCTCCGGGACAGCTAAGATATTATCTGAAATCATATTAAATACATTTCAAGGCAAAGAAAAGGTTCGTTATGACCTAAACAATCAAGCATTAGAAACAAATGAATTTTCATTTACATCAATCAGAGCCGGAGAAATATCCGGCAAGCATCAGATTGGCTTTGATTCCATCTTTGATGAAATAGAAATTAAACACTCTGCAAAAAGCAGAAGAGGTTTTGCAATAGGTGCCTTAATGGCAGCAAGATATGCCTGTAAAATAAAAGGAATTCATAATTTTAAAGATATTTTTTCTGAGGTAATGCTAAATGCTACTCAAAGCCATTAAAATGCATGGGCAAGGGAACGACTATATCTTTTTTGATATAACAGATATAGATTGTAGTCAGATTAACTGGAGCAGTGTCTCAATAAAATGGAGTGACAGGCATTTTGGCATTGGTGCAGACGGCATTGTTTTAATAGATTCAAATTGTGAAGTCGATGCTAAAATGAGGATGTTTAACAATGACGGATCTGAGGCAGAAATGTGTGGCACAGCTCTTAGATGTGTATGTAAATATCTATATCTAAAACTTAAAAAAGAAATACTCCAAATCAATACATTAGCAGGTATAAAGACTTGTCAGTATTACCCTGAAACAGATTTAATCAAGGCAAAAATCGGCAATACTAAATTATTAAATGACAACCTAATCAATATAAAAATTGACGACACTGAAATCCAAGGATACTTTTTAAGTATCGGGAATCCGCACTTCGTTATAATAAATAATGTTACAATACATAATGACATTCAATATTACGGCAAAATACTAGAATCTTGGAACACTTTTCCGGACAAAGCTAACATTGAATCGGTTCAGATTATTAATAAAAACCATATTTCTGTTAAAGTTTGGGAACGTGGAACAGGTATAACTTTAGCTTGTGGAACAGGTTCTTGTGCATCTGCTTTTATTGCCTATAAATTTTATAATTTAGAAAATATTATTAATGTTTCTTTACCTGGAGGCGAAGTTAATATTGAGATTAAAGAAAATAATAAATGTTTCTTATCAGGTAAAGTAAATCAGATATTTGAAACATTTATTGAGCTTTAAGGAGGAGTAATGGACAGTATAGGAAAATATTTAAAAGAAAAAAGAGAATCTCAAAATCTTAGTATTTCAAAAATTTCTGAAGAAATAAAATTAAAAGAGTATATATTAAACCAAATAGAAAACGACGATTTTGATGCAATCGGTGACATTGGTTTCATCAAAATTATGGTTATTACTTATTGTAGAGCTTTAGGTGGTGATGAAGAACTAGTATTAAGAAATATAAAAGCAAAATTTGATAAAAAAACTGAACCTCCAATTAAAATTAACACTGCAAAAAAGAGGAAAAGACCCATTTTATTATCAATGGGACTTATATATTTTGTACTATTAATATTATTAGTCTTTGTCTTATCATTATCTGTAATAAAATTTTACAAGCAAGGATCTATGTCTTTTAAGGCGATAAGAGAACAACTTGCTTTTTCTGATAATAAAGAAAAACCGATTGCTGAAGAAAAAATTGAAACAGATGTTGATTCTCTTTGGACTAAGCACAGAGAGATATTTAATAAAACTAATCAAATTAATGATGATAACATCACAGTTATAAACACTACAAAAATTGATACTTCAAATAAAACTAATACTCAAGAAATAACACCACAAAGACCCTTAAATAATAATCATAATTATCTAAATGACAATACCGACTATGTCAATCTTTTAATCTTTAACAATAAGAAAACACCCCTAAATCAAGAAATTGATTTCTCCAAATTTTAATAATTAACCAAATAGAAAATAAAAAATTATGAATAAAAATATTAATAACTTGCTAGCCCAAGTTGAAAAACCATTACGATACATTGACCATGAAATAAATACATTTCACAAAGATTTTAATGCTTATAATACAAAATTTTGCTTTATCTATCCGGATACTTATGAACTCGGGATTTCTCATCTTGGCATCAAAATCCTTTATTCCATCATCAATAAACAAGTTGATGCTATGGCAGATCGTGCATATACTCCCTGGCCGGATTTTGGTGATAAATTACTTGCTGAAAACATTCCTCTATACGCTATAGAATCAAAAAGAGCTCTAAAAGATTTTGATTGTTTATGCTTTACTTTACAAACCGAGCTCATCTATACTAATATCTTATATACCTTAGAATTAGCTCAAATCAATTTAAGAAATACTCAAAGAAACAACGATGACCCTATTATTATGGCGGGTGGTATAAACGCAATTAACCCGCAACCTCTAAGTTTATTTATTGATGCCTTTTTTATAGGAGAAGCAGAAGAAGGTATAATTGAAATAAAAAATATTTTTAAACAAGAAAAATCACGCCAAAAAAGACTTGAACGTCTTGCAAAGCTTGATTATATGTATCTTCCGGAGTATTCTAAAGATAAAACTATCCACGCTGCAAAATATATGTCTTTTACAAAATCAGAAGATACTCATTTCCCTCAAATTGTTCCACTCTTAGAAGGCACTCATAATCGATATACTGCCGAAATAATGAGAGGTTGTTCCAGAGGATGCAGGTTTTGTCAAGCAGGTATGTTTTACAGACCGGTCAGAGAAAAAAATCCCGATATCATCATAAAACAATTACTATCAGATATTCAAAATTCAGGTTGGGATCAAGCAAGTTTAATGTCATTATCATCAAGCGATTATACTTGTATTAAACCATTATTAACAGAATTAATCAATACCTTAAGCGGAACAGGAACATCTCTTAGCCTACCTTCATTACGCATAGATAACCTTGATTTAAATCTTGCAGAATTACTCAATCAAATTAAAAAAACAGGCATCACGTTAGCTCCGGAAGCAGGCACTCAAAGGCTTAGAGACGTTATAAACAAAAACCTTACAGAAGATGACATTTTAAATGCAATCAAATTTGCCTTTGATGCCGGTGCAAAATTAGTTAAACTTTATTTTATGATTGGTTTACCTTATGAAGAAGATGAAGACATAGAAGGAATTATTACTCTTGTCGAGAATATTATTGCTTTTACAAATAAAAAAATGCGTATTAATGTCTCCATTTCACCATTTGTACCAAAACCAGGAACTCCTTTCCAATGGGCAAAAATGAATGATGAAGAGTCTGTTTTAAAGAAAGCCTTAAAAATAAAACACTCCCTACTCAAATATAAATTCATCAAAATCAGTTACCACACAATCGAGTTATCTTTTCTTGAAGCTGTATTATGCAGAGGAGATAAAGATACTGCCTTTGTCTTAGAATCAGCATACAAAGATGGTGCAAAATTTGATGCTTGGCGAGAATTCTTTGACTATGACATTTGGACAAATGCTGCAAAAAAACTAAATTATAATTGGTATAAACCCATTAACGGTTTTGAGATTGACGCACCTCTACCATGGGATAACATCAATATCGGTGTAACTAAAAATTTTCTAAAACAAGAACTTTTAAAAGCTCAACAAGCAGTAACCACTCCTGACTGTAAAACTAATGCCATAACAAATCAAAATAAACATAATTGCAAAGCTTGCGGTGCGTGTAATACTGACAATTATATTATGTTAGCTGATCAAAAAACTATTATTTCTAACGATAATCAACAAACTTTTATCCCTATGATTAAATCGCAAACTGATAATACTCATCCGGAAATACCTCAAAATCTAAATATTCAAAGCAATTACCTTTATAGAATTTTTTATTCTAAATTAAATGATTTAAAATACTTTACTCATCTTGATTTCTTAAGATTAGTACATAGATTCTTAATGCTTTCAAATCTCAAGGTTACCTTTTCACAAGGATTTAATCCACACCCAAAAACAGCATTTTGCCCTCCCCTATCTTCAGGAATCGAAGGAGAAAATGAATTTTTTGATATATGGCTATCTGAATATGTTGATGAAAATATCTTAATTAAAGAATTACAAAGATTTAAAATAAGAGACTTAGAATTTACTAAGGCAATCCTTTGCTATAAAGATAAAGAATATTTTAAAAACTACATTCCTATTAGTGCTTTTGATACTGAACTCTTAAATATCAATTTCAATAATTCATATCCTATTGAAATGTATATCTCACAATATATTACTAATAAAAATTTCACTTTTACTAAAGTTAGAAAAGGCAAAGAAAAACAAGTTAACCTCAAAGATATTATCTATTCTATAGAACCATTAGAAAACAATACCTTCCAAATTATCAAAAAGATAAATGGTGCCTCGGTCTTTGATATCTTAAAGTTTATCTTTAACATCGAACGTCACTCAACAGGAAATATTGATATTTGTAGAAAAGAATTATTGTGTAGTGAGTAAATTATGGCTCAAATTATAATTTATAACATCGATATTGAACTCAAACATCAGGAAAAATATACTGTCAAATGTAACAATACCGAAACACTTTTACAGTATCTTCAGGAATCTGCAATGATTATTATCAACTCAAACTTACTTTCAAATAATGAAATTCTCTTTTTTCGCTTATTAAAACTCACCTTTCCCTATGTAACTATTGCTGATTTTAATCATAATGTTATTTCAGAAACTTTTATCTGTGCCAATAATAGCACTATCGAAAAACTTATATATCAACAATTAAACAAACACTTTATAAAAGAAGATAAAAAGAAACTTCTCAAAACTACATTTAGTGATATAATTACTAAATCATAAATATTTAATCTACTCAATTATTTTAGATTAAAAACTACCATTAAAATATTTTCAATAAAAAATCTAATGGTGCTCAACATTATTTAACAATCTCATATATTAACCTCTTTGAGTAATTTATTTCTTTAAAATTTATTGAATTTCAATGACTATCAATCTTGTAAAACAATACAAATAGAGACTGTTGAATAATTTCAATTATTGTTCTACAAGCTTCCAACTTGTAGTTTCATAAAATATTGAATACTTATCACTTAAGGTTTTTAGTGCAAGCAAGGATGCTCGCACAACAATATTATTCAATAGCCTTAAATATTACTTATTTTGTATATTTATATTTATAAATTAATAAATGTAAATCAAATAGTGCTTTGTTGATATTTATTTTTGTTTTGTAAAGTTATAATACTATGTTT
>JALNXV010000140.1 GCA_023230175.1 Candidatus Cloacimonadota bacterium | reverse complement strand
TTTTTGATACTACCGTAAATTTCGCCACAGGTGAAGCAAGAGTTAAATTTGACACAGACATAATAAATCTAAATGACATACACCACGTAATAAAAAAAACAGGTTACGGAGTTAAAGAAAACACAGAAAAAGACTTAACAGATAAAGAGAATTTTTACAAAGACTACTTTAAAAAAATGATATTTGCTTGGATTTTTTCTGCTCCATTAATGATTGTAATGATGATTACAATGACTTTTGGGATGCCTCATAATCTCCACCATCTATATAATTGGGTGGCAATCATCTTCACATTAATTGTCTTTATTTTCCCGGCAAGAAATACCTTTATCTCAGCTTTTAAAAGTATTAAAAACCTTGCGCCAACAATGGATGTGTTAATTGCTTTAGGTTCGATTAGTGCATTAATCACAGGACTATTGCCCGGAATGTCAGACAAACACAGCTTCATCGAAATTGCCTCAATGATTATTGCTATACACTTAACAGGCAGATATATAGAAGCAAAAACTAAAGGTAAGACTTCAGAAGCAATAAGGAAACTTATGGAACTCGGTGCAAAGGCAGCCTTAATCATTAAAAATAAGCAAACAATTGAAATCCCGGTTTCAGACCTACAAATTAATGATATTATGTTAATCAAACCCGGAGCGAAGATTCCCACAGATGGCACAATCATAGATGGTGAAAGTTTCATCGATGAATCAATGGCAACCGGAGAATCAATGCCTGTCAAAAAAACAATTAATAATACTGTATTAGGTGCTACTATTAATGGTTCCGGCATACTAAAAGTAAAAGTAAGTAAAATTGGTAAAGATACTTTTTTATCACAAATGATAAGTCTTGTTGAACACGCCCAAAATACAAAAGTCACTGTCCAGGCTTTTGCTGATAAAATCACAGGTATATTCGTACCGATAGTTTTATTAATAGCTTTACTATCATTCATTATACACTTACTATTTCCTGAGGTTAGAAACTCAATTCTTGATATTTTACCTTTTAGTTTACCTTGGATTTCTAATGATTTGCCGGTATTAATTCAAGCTATTTTCTCGGCAATCTCAGTATTGGTAATCGCCTGCCCTTGTGCCTTAGGTCTTGCTACACCAACAGCAATTATGGCAGGAATCGGATTAGGCACAAAACACGGTATTATCATTAAAAACGGTGAGGCTGTTCAATTAATTAATAAGATTAAAACCATTATTTTTGACAAGACAGGCACCCTTACAGAAGGCAAACCCATTGTCACAGATATGATAATTATTGACAACGAACAGAAAATAGATACATTAAAAGCTGTATATTCATTAGAAAGCTTATCAAATCATCCTTTAGCTCAAGCTATTATTAATAAACTAAATATGTATGAGTTTGAAACAAAGAAAGTAACCAATTTTCAAAATATTGATGGAAAAGGTATTACCGGTTCTGTTGACAATGAAATCTGGTATATAGGAAACCAAAATCTACTAACAGAAAATAACATAGATTTTTTAAATCACATTCAAGATATTAAACGCTTACAAGAAGAGGCAAAAACTATTGTCTTAGTAGCAAATCATACAAAATTATCTGCAATATTAGCCATTTCAGACCAAATCAAAACAGATGCTTTCTCAACAATTAAACTATTACAAAAAATGAATATCAAAACAGTTATGCTCACCGGAGATAACCTAAATACTGCTCTACAAGTAGCAAAAAAACTCAATATTGACGAGGTGAAAGCTGATATTTTACCAAGTGATAAACTTCATTATGTAAAAACTTATCAAAAAAATGGCAACAAAGTATTAATGGTAGGTGATGGAATTAACGACGCTCCGGCACTGAAACAAGCTGATGTTAGCATCGCTATTGGCGGAGGAACTGATATTGCTATCGAATCAGCAGACATCGTTCTCGTCAGAAATGAAGTGCTACCTGTCGTAAAAGCTATTTTATTGGGTAAAAATATATTTAGGACAATAAAACAAAATCTATTTTGGGCATTTTTCTATAATTTAATCGCTATCCCTCTATCGTTTTTTGGATTACTACACCCAGTTATCGCAGAAATAGCAATGGCATTAAGTTCCATAACTGTCGTTTCAAATGCTAACAGGTTAAGAAACAACCGACTACAATTGCCACTAACTAACTTTAAAAAAGTAATCCTTGACATTCAAGGTATGTCCTGTCAACATTGCGTAATGAGAATCAAATCCATTTTAGAAAAATTTCCTGAAATTAAAAGTTCAAAAGTCAGTCTTGAAAATAATCAAGCTGAAATTATTGTCAGTGATAATGAATATTCATCTGCAAAGATTAAAAATGCTATTGCCGATGCTAATTTCACTGTTACAAACGAAAGAGAAATAAAAGACAACTAATAAGGATAGTATAATGAAAAAAAACATTAACCATTTCAAGAGCAAAGCTTTTACAACCAAAGTAAGTCTAAATAAAAATAAATTATATTTCTTAATCTTATTATTAATGATTAATTTTATTTCATTATATGGAGTAATCACTGAGGATGAACTTCAAATTTATAATAAAATGCTATCAGATGTAAAACTTGATACAAGTGCAGTTAACTTTCCCAAAGACTGGTCGGGAGCTGAATTTAAAATACCAAAAGTAATCGAAGCCTTGGAAAAACCATTTACCTTTCCAAAGTTTGTTGATAGCCTTAAAACTCAATTTCTAAAAGAAAATCATATAGCTTTCTTTTCTTATATGTCAGATATTGTTTACCAAACAGAAAAAACTGATATTTCTGAATATCTTAATTCTTTTTCATCAAAACTAAATACAGCTAAACACCCAATAGATATTTTACAATATGCAAAATTTGTTATGGAAAAAACTTTACCTTATTATGATTCAGCATTTGATAGTCTTTCTATATCTGAAATTCACGAATTAGAACAATCAATTTATTATTTGGGCAAAGGTGACTCAATAGATGATGACAAATATAATGAATTCTTCAACAGAAAATCTTATGCAAACAATGATTATGAAATCGAATATTATATAGAACTGATTAAAAAAATTGATTTCAAAATGCTAATGCTTGCATCTGAAATATATTTCAAGGGTATGGATATACTTGCAAATAGTGATATATCACATATAAATTTCAATAAAATTCATCAATTAAATACTCAATTTGGAAGATTAATCAGTGGAACTTATTCAAACGATACTTACCTTGATAAATGTTTCTTTATTTATGAACCCGGAGGAAATGACATATATTCTACCGACATATCCACTAATTATAAATATCCCTTCTTTACAATCATAGATAATAACGGAGACGATACTTACAGAAATTCTAATATTGGGGAACTATTTAATATAATGTTCGGAATCGGTTATCACGTCGATAAACAAGGTAATGATTTATATTATGGCGATGATTACACCTTTTCAAGTAATTTCGGTTCTTTGATATCAATAGATTTACAAGGAAATGATCAATATATTTCAGGAAGCAGGTCATTAGGTTCTTCATTGTTTGGCATATCATTACTTATCAATAAAGGAGGAAATGACTGGTATTCATCAACTCAAGAATCTCAAGGATTTGCAGGTCCCTTAGCTTGTGGAGTATTAGCAGATTATGGTTCAGAAATAGTATCAGATAATAGCGATAATTACTTTTCCGGTGGAAGATATTTACATTCTCCCTTAGCTCCGGAAGATTTCAGAAGTATGAGCCAAGGGTTCGGATATGGCATTAGACCGGATATGGCAGGAGGTATCGGAATAATATTTGAACAAAACGGAAATGATAACTATAATGCAGGAGCTTACGCTCAAGGAGTTGCCTACTGGTTAGCTTTGGGTATAGTAATTGACTTAAGCGGAAACGATTTTTATAATGCGATTTATTACCCACAAGGCAGTGGGATTCACCTTGCCGGAGGGTTTTTATACGATGAAAAAGGAGATGATCATTATTATTCAAAATTTGGTCCCGGACAAGGTGCAGGTCATGATTATGGAGTTGGTTTCCTAATTGACCGTTCAGGGAATGATGCATATTCAGTTGACGGAGGAAATGGTTTAGGGCTTACAAATTCAGTTGGAGTGTTTCTTGATGTTCAAGGTAATGACAGATACGAACGTAAAAGAAAAGATTCTTACGGATATGCAAATATTGCGAGATATTCAGGTGGACTTGGATTATTTTTAGACACTTCAGGCAATGATTCTTACGCAAACGAAACAATGAATGATAATGCTAATTGGATAAATGGTTTTTATGGATTAGGGCTTGATACTCTTGCTATTTCTGAAAAAAAAATTGATTTAATAGAAGACACTTACACTCAAGATCCCTTAGTTGATTCTCTCTCAACAATAGATGTTATTTTTTCTGCTGCTTCAGAATGGGAAGTCGGCTCGGCAAAAAACAGAGTACGAAATGCCCGAGAAACACTAATTACAAGAGAAAATGAAGCCTTTGATTATATTTTTAAAGAAAAACTTAAGACTAAACAAGGCCTTGAATTAAGAGCAATAGTTGAACTATTTAAAAATACATCTCAAGCAAAAGAAAAACTATCTTTAGGCTTAAAACATAAACATTTTCGAGCAGTATCAAATACAATCTATATAATTGGCGAACTTCAAGATACAACATTCATAGACACATTTGAAAATATGCTTAATGAAAATAAAAATATAAACTCAATTTTATCAGCTTTAGGAAATATGAAAACATCAAAAAGCATCGATTTATTAGAACAATATATTAACTCAGACAATCCATACACTAAAGTCATTACTGCGAGAAGTTTAAAAAGCATAAACACCACAAGGAGTATAGATATTCTAAATACATTAAAAAACGATAATTGTTTTTTAATTCAGAGTATGATAAGGAAAAAATAAAATCAGTCAAGAATATACAGTTTTTCTTCAAAAGAAGTCAAAAAGCTTGCATTAAAAAATATCCAAATCAAATATATTAAAAATAATTAATTTTGTTAATGAGTAAAAAATCAGTAAGTTATAAGTTTTTAAAAATTATAAACTTAGAAAAATCAATAAAATACTTGCAAAGTTTTCATAATTTTTAAATATGGTATTAAAAGACAGAATAAATATGGAGGAGAGGATGTCCAAAAAGGCTGTCAAATCCCGAGACGGGATGATAATTCAAGATGGTGATGAAACAACCAACCTGACAGAGGTTGAAATCACCGAAGAAAAAGAAAGTGGTGATTATAAAAAATCACCTGTATTTATTTATTACGAATGGTGTAAAAAATGCGGTATTTGTGTTGCTTTTTGTCCTACAAAATGTTTAGGTCGAAAAGCAGATGGATCTCCGTTTGTTGAGTTCCCGGACAAATGTATTCATTGTGAAACTTGTGATCGTCTTTGCCCTGACTTTGCGATTACAGGGGCTAAGCGTTAAGGGAGGCTGATATGGAAAAAGTACAAGAAAAGAAACAAAAAGAAGTGAAAGAAACCACTGAAAAAAAATCAGTTCTTTTACAAGGTAATCAAGCTATAGCTCTTGGGGCATTAGCAGCCGGAGTAAATTTCTTTGGTGGTTATCCAATCACACCTTCCACAGAAATTGCAGAAATTTTGAGTGAAGAATTGCCAAAAAGAGGCGGTAAATTTATTCAAATGGAAGACGAAATTGCCAGTATATGTTCTGTTATAGGAGCATCATTAGCCGGAGCTAAAGCTATGACAGCTACTTCCGGTCCGGGTTTTTCATTAATGCAAGAAGCTATCGGTTATGCAAAGATTGCTGAAACTCCTTGTGTAGTAGTTGATGTACAACGTGGTGGACCAAGTACAGGTTTACCTACAAAACCTTCTCAGGGCGATATCCAACAATCACGCTGGGGTAGTCATGGTGACGCACCGGCAATTGTTTTATACCCACATACAGTTAAAGAAGCCTATGAATTAACCATAAGAGCTTTTAATCTTTCTGAAAAGTACAGAACTTGTGTAACTTTACTTTTAGATGAAGTTCTTGGTCATATGCGTGAAGCTGTAGTTTTACCTGACCCTTCAACATTGAGAATAATTCATCGTTTAAAACCAACCGTTCCGCCGGAATGGTATAAGCATTATGACGAAAATCAAAAATATCCATCACCTCTTGCAAGTTACGGTGAAGGTTATCGTTTTCATGTAACCGGACTTGCTCATGACAGTCTTGGTTTCCCTACAAATAAAAGTAGTGAAGTAGCAACTATGATGGCAAGACTCAAGAAGAAAATTGTTCATAATATTAGAGATTTAGTTCAAATCGAAAGCTATAAAATGGAAAATGCTAAAATAGCAGTATTTGCAGCGGGTATATGTGCTCGTTCAGCTAAGGCAGCTGTTAATATGGCAAGAGCAGAAGGCATCGAAGTTGGATTGTTAAGACCTTTAACAATATGGCCTTTCCCTGATGATGCAGTTAAAAAAGTATTAAGAGATGTTGAAGCTGTAATCGTGCCTGAGCTTAATGAAGGTCAATTATATCGTGAGATAGAAAGATTAACTCGAACCAAAACTGACAGCTCACTTGTTCCTGTACAAAGAGTAGATGGTGAAATCATAACACCTGCAGATATTTTAAGAGCAATAAAGGAGGCAAACTAAAATGGCAAATATACCTCAAAAAATTATTCATCAGCATCTTAGACATAATAAAAAGTTTCCTCATGTTTGGTGTGCAGGATGTAGTCATGGTATAGTATTAGGTTCTACAATTCGTGCAGTTGCAGAATTAAACTTAGCAAAAGATGATGTGACAATGATTTCCGGCATAGGTTGCTCAAGTAGAATGCCGGTATATGCAGATTTTAATACATGTCATTCGATACATGGCAGGGCGATAGCCTTTGCAACCGGTGTAAAACTATTCAAACCTGAACAAAATGTATTAGTTGTAACCGGTGACGGTGATGCTACAGCAATTGGTGGAAATCATTTTATCCATGCTTGTCGTAGAAATATTAATTTAACAATATTAATATTAAATAACAATATTTATGGTATGACAGGTGGACAATATTCCCCTACAACTCCTACAGGAGCAAAAGCAACAACAACTCCCTACGGAAATATTGACCCGGTATTTGATATTTGTAATCTTGCTCTTGGAGCCGGAGCAACATTTGTTGCAAGAACTACTGCTTTCCATACAATGGAAACTCAAAAAGTTATTAAACAAGGTATTGAACATACGGGTATCTCTGTTATTGAGATAGTCAGTTCTTGTCCGGTAATTTACGGTAAATTAAACAAAAAAGGCACTCCTGCCGATATGTTAAGATGGATGAAAGACAATACAATTACTATCGCAGAATCTCAAAAATTACCTCCCGAAAAACTTGATGGAAAATTAATTAGAGGAATATTTAAACAAGAAATCAGACCTGAATACACAGACTCTTATCAAAAATTAATCGAATCTACTCAAGTTACTAAGGAGGCTAAAAAATGACAAAATCTAATACTTTCAGAAAAGAGATTCGTTTTAGCGGAAGCGGTGGACAAGGTCTTATATTAGCAGGTATTATCCTGGCGAGAGCTGCTGCCTTAGAAGGTTATAAAGTAACTCAAACTCAAAGTTATGGACCCGAATCAAGAGGTGGTTCTTCTCGAGCAGATGTAGTCATTTCAAACACAGAAATTTATTTCCCGGAAGCCCAGCATTTTGATTATCTCATAGCCTTAACACAACAAGCAGCTGATAAATATATATATGATTTAAAAGATGACGGCTTACTCATTATTGACTCCGGACTCGTAAAAAACCTCGGTATGACGATAAATAATCTTGTAGAACAAGAACTTACTAACATTTGTTTAGAAAGATTAGGATCCGTTTTGCCTATGAATATAGTATCACTTTCTTGTTTAGTTCATTTATCAAAAGTTGTTACTGAAAAAAATCTTGAACAAGCTATCAGAGAATCACTCAAGCCTTCATTGATAGATTTAAATCTTAAAGCTATGAAACTTGGTTTTGAAATAGCCGATAAATCATTAAATTGAGGTTGTTATGATAAAAAAAATAAGTCATATCGGTATTGCAGTAAAAAACTTAGATGAAGCTGTTAAATTTTATGAAAAGTTAGGTTTACAAGTTGAAGCTTATGAAGTAGTTCCTTCTCAAAAAGTTAAAGTTGCCTTTATTCCAATTGGCGACACAAGAATAGAACTTCTCTCTGCAACTTCAGAAGATAGCCCAATAGCAAAATTTATTGAGAAAAAAGGTGAAGGCATTCAACATATTGCTCTTGCAGTTGATGATTTACCTAAAGCCTTATCAGAAGCAGAAAAACAAGAGATTGTTTTGATTGATAAAGAGCCAAGACCCGGTGCTCATGGTGCCGACATTGCCTTTTTACACCCAAAATCCACTAATGGCGTACTATTAGAACTTTGTAAAGAAAAACACTAAATATATAAAAAAAGTCATCTATAAGGGTAGTTAATCAACTACCCTTATTTTTTTTAAAAAACTAATTAAGGCTGTTGAATAATATTGTTGTGTGAGCATCCTTGCTTG
>JALNXV010000139.1 GCA_023230175.1 Candidatus Cloacimonadota bacterium | reverse complement strand
TCCCTGCTTGCACTATTTATCCTACAAGCTGGAAACTTGTAGAACAGTATTTGTTTGCACGCTACAAGCCGGAAGCTTGTATAGCATTGATTTAAATTCTTAGCCTCGGGTTTTAACCCGTGGATTAAGATTAACGCCCACATAATTTTATCCACTTTAGTGGGTGATATAAACCTTTTGCCACTAAAGTAGCAAAAAGGAGATCCTTCACTGCGTTCAGGATGACACGGTCTTGTCATCTCGACTCACACTCACTTCGCTCGTTGCAAGTCAAGTCCGGCGATATTGCAAGTCAAGTCTGATTTTGAGTTTGTGAACATATGCAATCCATAACTACATTATCCTTAGTAAGACTTGTCTTAGTTAAAATAAATTAAGTGTGAATAACTTATGGTTAATTGTAAAAGCACGGATGCTCTTAAAATATTAATATGGGACAGTATCTTTGAATATATTGATAAAATATTAAAAAATTGATTGACCTAATTAACAAGATAACAAATCTTGACATTATGAGAAAAGATTTTCCTTTAAGTATAGTATATATTTTTGCGACTTTAGCAATGTTTTTTTGGAGCATTGCTTTTATTTGGGTGCAACAAAGTCTTGAAGCAGGCTTTAGACCATTAACGATAATTTTTTTAAGATTATTAGTTGCCTCAATAGTTTTAACAGTAGTCACAAAATTGTTTCGTATCAAAGAAAAGATAGCACAAGAAGACAGGAAATGGATTTTTATCTTAGCTTTTTGTGAACCTTTTTGTTATTTTCTCGGAGAGACATTTGGTATGTTGTTTGTGACAGCTACAACAGCGTCCGTAATTGTTTCCACCATACCCTTAATTACCCCAATCTTTGCATGGTTTTTGATTCACGAAAAGGTAAATATATACGAGATTATTGGGTTAATAATCTCTTTTTTGGGTGTTTTGGTTTTGGTCGTAGAGGATTTAAATATTGGTGGGAAGCTTATTGGTTTTGTGCTAATGTTTATTGCTGTTATTAGTGGTACCGGTTATGGGATAACGCTTAAAAAATTAACTGACAATTATACTGCTTTGACAATTACAAAATTTCAGACTATTATAGGTATGTTATTATTTATGCCTTTGTTTTTAATTTTTGATTTAAAGCAGTATTTTAGTGAACCAATTAACTTATATAGTCTTAAACATATAATCTTGTTAGGCTTATTTCCTTCAAGTATATCATTTACATTTTTAGCGATTGTAGTACGTAAAATTGGTGTTGTTAGGGCTAATGTATTTAGTTATCTTATCCCGGTTTTTACTGCAATTTTAGCATATTATATTTTGGGAGAGAAATTTTCAGAGTCTAAAATTATTGCTATCTTGATAGTAATTTTTGGCTTAATTATTTCACAACTTCATAAATTTGAGTTTAGTAGAAGATATAAACAATTTCAAAGTAAAAGACTTGAAGGTTCTATTAAAAAATGAGATACTTAGTAAGCATAATATTTATTTTGAATGTAAGTCTATTGTTTTCATTTCCTATTACTGATTATGATTTTAGATTACCTACTTCAGTAATTTCTCCGATAGAAGGATCTTGTGGGGGTATAAATGTTGCAAGTAATAATGATAATTATATTGTCTTTACTAATCCAGCTCTATTGGCGACAATTAAAAAAACTAATTTTTCTGTAAGTTTTATTTTACCCTCAAAAAATTATGAGACTATAGGGTCAGTATTAAACAAGGTGCCTTTTTTAGAAGAGAATAAATTTAGAGGCTTCGCATTTCAAGGGAATAAGATAGGTTTAGGGTATCAAGTATTATCAGAAGATAAGTTTGATATACAAAATGAAGCTGGTGATAAGATTTATCAGGATTATAAGTTAAATTCTTATTTACTAGGATTTTCAGATTCTATTGATAATTATCACTGGGGCCTGAGTTTAAAGTTATTAAGCGGAAGGCTTGTCTATCTTAAACAAGAAAAAGTTTTAACCGGTAACGAAAGTATTTTAGTGACTAAGGAATTTATTGATTCAAGAGCTTTAGGTTATAGTTCTGATTTAGGGCTACATACTGCTAAGAATAATTTTTCTTTTGGCTTTGTAGTAAATGACATACTGTCAAAAATTTATTGGAAAGATTATGATTCATATAAAATAAAAACCAGAGTTACAACCTCTGTAGAGTATAGTTCTGATAGTTACATATTAGGTTTTGGTTTAAATAATCGATGGAATATTAAGACAAAGCCATTTTTGAATACTTATTATGCATATAAATATAGTTTTGGTAGGCCTGATGATTTGCAATACAGTATATTGCGATTTGGTGTTTGTAGTAAGGAGTTTAAGGATCAAGACAATATATTGTTTAATCTTGGTTTAGGGTATATGTATAGGATTTTCAAGATTGATATTGCCTTGCAATCACAAGGTTGGAAAGCTAATCAAACCCAATATTTATTTTCAGTTAGTGTAGGTGAATAATGTTTGGTTTATCGTTTCTTAATGCAGGCATTTTATTTGTTGCTATGAGTGCAATAATCCCCTTATTGATTCATTTATTTGTTAAAACTAAACCTCAAAATCTATATTTTTCTTCGTTAAAATATTTAAGAGAAGTGCTTGAAGAACGTAGAAAAAGGATGACAATAAATCAAATTATTCTTCTTATATTAAGAATATTAATTATCTTATTTGCTATTATGGCAATAGCTCGTCCGGTTGTAAAATTACCTTTTATAAATACAAATAATTACCACCCTCCAACTGCAATTGCATATATTTTAGATACTTCTCCGAGTATGGATTACGTAGTATCTCAAAAAAACTTAATTCAACAGGGTGTTGAGATGATAAAACGAATTCAAGACCAAGTCACACCAAAAGATATTAGCCTGTTACTGACTTCAAATAATATATGGAATACTACTAAGTCAAAGCTTTCACATACGCAGATTACTGAAAAAGAATTAAATAGTTTTGTTTTTACTTGGACCCCTGAATCCCTTGAAAAGTTGATTATTAAAGCTCAAGATGAATTAAATAAAAGTGAGTTTTTATATAAAGAAATATTCGTAATTACCGATATGCAAGAAACAAAATTACCTAAAAAAATTGATATACCTGTTTCTTTTATACCTGTTTTTAAAGATACAATGCGTATCAATCTTGCCTGTGAATCTGCTTCAATAAAAAAAGATTTTATCGATGGGGAGCTTCAGAGAATTATAAGTTTTGAGATAGTAAATTATAGCCCGATAATTCAAAAAGATAGAGTAGTAAGATTAATTCTTAATGACAACACTGTATCTGAAAAAATGATAGATCTTAATCCTTTTGAAAAAAAATCAGATAGTTTTATGATTACTAATGAGAATCCTGAATGGAATTATGGCTGGATTGAAGTTAAGAATGAACAGTTTATTCCGGATAATAAATATTATTTTACTTTTTATTCCGATCCAAACCCAAAAATAGCTGTCATTACCGATAATATATCTTTACCTAAACAAATAGAAATAATCTCAGATATCTTCATCGGTGACAACGGTTCAATTGAATACCTTACTGAAGAAAATCTCCAATTGGCTGATAAAGATAAATATCATTATATTATTTTCTATTTAAATAATTTCAGTCTAAGAACTCAAGCCTTTATTGAAGAACTAAAAAATAGTAAACATAAAAGCTTGTTTCTATTATCAAAAGATATGAATCAAGATGCTATTGATTTTCTAAGTTCTGAATATGATGTTATATTCAAAAGTAAGAATTTTGAGTTAGAGAATATTAGTAATTATAATAAATTGCATAAAATTACAGGAGATTTTGATTTTAAAACAAATAATTCAATATTGATAAAACCGGCTTTAAATGTAATAACAAAGGGTAAAATTTCTCAGCTTATTAACACAAAAAATACTCCTGTTATTTTTGAAAGTGAAGATATTTTTATAAATATTGATTTTTCAGCTCAAGAACAAAATTTTCTTAGTTACCCATCCTTTCCGGTGATATTATACCGATGTTTATCTTGGATTTCAAAATATGATAATATCTTGAATGATTATAGGATAAATGATAGTATTCAACAGAGAAATGCTATAATAACTAATCCTGATAACGAAAGTTTTCAGTCAGAATTAAGTACATATTATTTCGATAGACCGGGTATATGGACGATAGAAAAGGATTCAGTGAAGAAATACTTTGCAGTTAATATGTCAGACTTTAGCGAGCAAAGTAAACATAATCCTATGTTATTATTAGATAATCCTCAATATAAAATAATGGAAAATGAATATAAAAAAACAGCATTCCAACAAGATTCAGGTACTGAAATGTGGAAACTTTTGCTATGGTTTGCTTTGATCTTTATAATAATTGAAATGATAATTGTTCTACTGCTACAAAAGAAAGCTAAAGTATAATGGATTATCAAAAAATAATCAATAAAATACATCAATCTATAAATCCCTTTCTTGGTATTGGTAAACCTGCAAATTATATTGCTCCGCTTTCAAATGTTGACCCTAAAAAATTTGGTATCAGTTTAATGACTTGTAAAGGTGAAGTATTTAAAATTGGTGATTCAGAAGAAAAATTTTCAATCCAGAGTATTTCTAAAGTTTTTGCTTTGACTATTGCTTTAAGAAAGTATGGTTCAAAAATTTGGACTCGTGTAGGAAGAGAACCATCCGGTTCAAGTTTTAATTCTCTAATTCAGCTTGAATATGAAAATGGGATACCAAGAAATCCGTTTATCAATGCCGGAGCGATAGTGATTTCAGATATTTTACTTGATTCGATGAAAAAACCTAAACAAGAGTTTCTTGACTTTTTGAGGAATATTTGCGATAATCCTAATATTGATTATAATTATGAAATAGCTCAAGCAGAAAAGGAGACCGGATTTCGTAATATTGCTATGGCAAATTTTATGAAATCATATAATAATATCCATAATGATATTGACGAAGTATTGGATTTTTATTTTCATCAGTGTTCTATAATGATGTCTTGTAAGGATCTGTGTAGAGCTTTTCTTTATTTATCTAATTATGGCATTGACCCAATAAACAAAAATATTATCATTACTAAAAGACAAGCAAAAAAAATAAACTCACTTATGCTTACCTGCGGATTATATAATGAGGTTGGAAACTTTGCCTATAGAGTTGGTCTTCCCGGTAAAAGTGGTGTAGGTGGGGGGATAATAGCTGTTTTGCCTAATGAGCTCGTTATAAGTGTTTGGTCTCCTTTACTTAATGCTAATGGAAACTCTTTTGCCGGAATCAAAGCTCTTGATTTATTTACTACTATGACAGGCAAATCTATATTTTAAATAATTTTTGATTGACAAGATATTAAGATAGTAATAGACTTAATAATAATTATAAAAAGGTTGATATATGGCTTATTCGAAAGTTGAAATAGCAAAGATTCTTTCCGGTATTGATAACTTGCCAACTTTACCAATGGTAGCTTCTGAATTACTTAAAATGCTTGGTAATTTAAATGTTTCTATGTCAAATATAAGCAAAATAATGAATAACGATCCGGCTATAACTGCTAAGGTTTTAAAGATTGCAAATTCGGCGTATTATAGTTTAAGAAAAAAGGTAGATACTTTGAGAATGGCACTTGTTGTTCTTGGTATAAATGAGATTACTAATATTATTGTAAGCCTATCTTTGGTAAAATTATTTAGTTCGAGTAATAATAGTTTATTTGACCATTCGTTATTTTGGAAGCATAATATCTATACAGCTCATTTTTCGAAAGCTATATCAAAATTTTTTAAATTACCTTTTCATGGTGAAGAATTTACCGCCGGTTTGATGCATGATATAGGTAAAATTATTCTTGATCAATTTTTTCATAATGATTTTATTCAATGTTTAACTATACAAAATATGTCACCGGAAATGGATCCACTTGATTTAGAAAGTGAGATAATTGGTGCAACTCATCAAGAATTGGGGTTATGGCTTGCAGAGGTGTGGAAGATACCTGAAAATATAAGGCAAGTTATTAAATTTCATCATACTCCGGAGCTTGATGATTTAAATAATAATCTTTCATCTGTTATTTGTTTAGCAAATATATGGGCTAATTATACAGTTACTCCGGAGTTACTTCAAAGGGATTTTGATAATATAAAAGATAGTTTTGCATGGAAGCATTTATGTAAAGATTGTTTTTATGAATTAGAAGATTTATCTACTATGATAGATGTTGAGATTGAAACATCTAATACTTTTATTTCTCAAATGATTAATGATTGATTTGCTAATCTTATGATATTTGGAAGTTTATACTTTTAATTTTAAAAAGTATAAATATTTTTTAAAAAAAAGTTGACAAGATAATTTTTATATTGTATTTTTGTACTATACGTTAAGGATTAAATAATATAGGAGGAAAGATGAAAAAATTAATCATTGTTGCCCTTTTACTTAGTTCACTTGCTTTGTTTGCTCAAGTGCCAAGTTATATTTGGCATATTGAACCACAACCTTTAAGCTTTTCAATGTATGATTATGCAAATGGAGCTTATGATGGTTATCCCATTAGGATTCAAGGTGATAATATTCAAAATCATGGTATTTATATGACTTATATGGCAAATCAAACTGCTGCTGTACCAAGAAGACAAAATTATGCCTTTGCAACTTTAAACGGTGTTATTCAAGCTGAAGGTACCATAACTTCAAATCCAATAACTGAGGGTTTTGGAACTCTTGATATTGACCCTGTTTCCGGAAATCCACTATTTGCGTGGCACGCAAATTATCTTGGTGGAACAAATGAATTGAACGTTCATTTTACTTATGACATTTTTAGTTTTAGCAATACAGCAGGTAATGCCTTTGCTGATTATGCTACTATAATCGACAATAATGAATCAACAGAACCCGGCGAAGATCAACATACTTATATTTGGCCTGTTGTTCATATTGGCCCTTCTCCTACAGAAGGAATGAGAAGAATTTATGTATTTTCTTCTAATTCCGGCCAAGCAATTCAAGCAATTCCATCTTCTTCAATAACTTTAGCTTATGCTGATTTTAACGCAGATAATATTGAAATGGGAATGCCTTCTGATTTTTATTGGACAACTCAAAGAATACCTTATTTTTTAGATATTCATAACTGGGTACCTTCGAACACTGATGATATAGCAAGAGCTTATCCTTCATATTGTGTTTCTGAAGATGGTAAGGTTGCCCTTGCAGGATTTATTGATGGTAATACTACTGAATGGTCAGGTATGGAAGAACATGATGCATTTGTTGTGTTAAGTGAAGATTACGGCGAAACATTTACAAATATCGGATTAACTCTTGAAAGAGAGCTTGAGCCGGGTATAGTGCCTACTATTGCTGCTAATCATCCTAATAATCCAACCCCAGGTGAAGATATTCCTCTCTACGACTTAGCAGAAAATGATAATTTCGCTATGAGAAATGGAACATTAAATCATAAAACATTTGCTTTTGATAATTTTGGTAAGCTTCATATTCCTGCATATTTTTATATTGGTTTTACCGGAGCCGGAGATGATGCAGAAAGCAATTATTGGATTCCTTTATCTCACGTAGTTTCTACAGTAATATTTGATCCTGTAACTCAAACCTCAGTTTATAATTTAATTAATCCTAAACCTGCAACTACAATAACAGAAACATTGCCAATGTCTTATGATTTAGATTATGATGGATATATTGATGATTTTGCTGTAATACCAAATGGGGCTGATTTTCAAATTGATGAATGGTTTGAAGTCCAATGGCCAACTGTACATTTTACTACTGATAATCAATTTCATTACAACCAGATGAGGATGACTGAGTTTAATGAAGATGGTGTCGCCGCTATGATGTGGGTTGATGGAACAAAAGCATATTTATATAATGTAAATTCTGATGAAGATTATGCAGCTTATGCTAACGCTCCTGAAATTAAAATCATTGTAACAAGAGATAATGGTATGACTTGGTCAGAACCTATAACTATGAATGCTTTAGCTGATTCTCATCCGGAACTTGGTGTAGTGCCTTCTTATGTTTATCCTGCAGATAAAATTTATACAATTACTGAAGGTTCCTCAGTTTATGCGAGATTATATTTTATGTATGTAGATGATAAATCTTTTGGTGCTTACACTCAGTCGGAAGGTGCTAATCTGGGTGCTGAAGTTAAATATGCCGCTTTAGATATTGATATTACTAATATGCCGGTAGAAAATGATGATATTGTTACTGCCATTAAGCCGTATGGAATGCTTTCGCAAAATTACCCTAACCCATTTAACCCAACAACAAATATTAAATTTAATACACCTAAAGCAGGTAAAGTAAATCTTAGTATTTATAATGTTAAAGGTCAATTGGTAAAAACTCTTGTAAATGATAATTTCACTGCAGGAGAACACACCATTACTTGGAATGGTAATGATAATAATAATGATTCTGTTGCGAGTGGTATTTATTTTTATAAACTGAATGCTAATGGAAAATCAGAAATGAAAAAAATGCTTCTTATGAAGTAGATATTATTAATAATGAGCAGGAGTTTAAACTCCTGCTTTTTTTTATAAAAAAAAATAAAAAAAAATTTTTCATTGAC
>JALNXV010000138.1 GCA_023230175.1 Candidatus Cloacimonadota bacterium | reverse complement strand
AATGTCAAAAATGGTCATTTGTTTATATGGTTTTAACTTATTGAAATTTAAAATATCTTTCATTTTATAAAGTAAATTTGCTTCTTGACACTTGAACTCGAAGTATTTGTATAATTCTTTAGTGCGTGGTGAGTTAAAGATATATAGGTTTTTAGTCTCTTCTTGATATTTTAATTGTAGCTCTGAAGAAATTTGGCCGAGTTTATCAATGAAGTATTCTCTTTGTCCGGTTCTGAGAGTAACGGCAAACCACGGAATTATGAATTTCGCTCCGTGATCACTTGCTTTATCAATTAAGTCTTTAATATTTGCTTCATTGTCTAATAGATAAGGTAAAATAGGTTGAAAGAGAATGCCGGTATAGATGTTATTTTTACTTAGTTCTTCGATTGCCTTTAGTCTTTTATCCGGTGTCGGGGCTTTAGGTTCTATAATTTGAGCCAGAGAATTATTGCAGGTTGTTATTGTAAAACAGACTGATACAAAGGTTTTATTGATTTCATTTAATAATTCTAAGTCGCGAAGTATTAGGTCACTTTTTGTTACTATGTGTAGAGGGAAAGAGTGTTTTATGATAACTTTTAAAATCTTTTCAGTAAGCTTAATATGCTTTTCTGCCGGGATATACGGATCACTCATAGACCCTGTGCCAATTGTAACTTTTCTTCTTTTTGAAAATAAGGCATCATCTAACAGTTCAGCAGCATTAGTTTTTACAATTAAATCATTAAAATTATTTATCTGATAACAATCACTTCTTGAGTCACAGTATATACAATTATGTTGACAACCTCTGTATGGGTTCACATTATAATGAACTCCAAACCAATTTTCAGGACTTTTGTTTCTAATCAATATTTGTTTAGCTTCAACATAATCTATTTTCATAATTTACTCTAATTCAAAATATAAAGGTATTATATAATAGTCAAGTTTTTTTTAAAAAAAAGAATTTGCATTTTTAAGCTTTTATGCTTATTATATAATTATAACGGAAACTAAAAGGAGGCGTAATGGTCGAATTAAGACAATTGTACTACTGTAAGAAATGTAAGAATCTCGTTGAAATAACACAAGCAGGTCAACCTGCTTTAGTATGTTGTGGAGAGCCAATGAATTTACTCAGTGCAAATTCAGTGGATGCCGCTAATGAGAAACACGTTCCTGTCGTAGAAGATAAGGGCGATTTTGTTAATGTAACAGTTGGTAGTGTTGAACACCCAATGACTGAAGAACATCATATAGTTTTCATCGAAGTTTTAACTAAAGATGCCGTTTATCGTAAAGAATTAACTCCCGGAATGAAACCTTTTGCAAGTTTTCCGGTTAAATATGCAGACATAGTTGAAGTACGTGAATTTTGCAATCTTCATATGTTATGGAAAAAATAAGCAGGAGGAAGAATGTCAGATTTTAAAGATTCAAAAACTGCATTAAATCTAATGAAAGCTTTTGCCGGAGAGTCACAAGCAAGAATGCGTTATACGTATTATGCAAAAGTCGCTACAAAACAAGGCTTTTTACAAATTGCAAATATCTTTATGGAAACAGCAGAAAATGAAAAAGAACACGCTAAAGTGTTTTACAAAAAACTTCTTGAGAATGGTATGAACGAGCAAATGATTGTGTTGAATGATGCTGCTTATCCGGTAGCTCTTTCAGATGAAACATTTAAAAATCTTGAATATGCTGCTAACGGTGAACAAGAAGAATGGACAGAATTGTATCCTGAATTTGCTAAAATAGCTGAAGAAGAAGGATATAAAGATATTGCTACTTCATTTAAAATGATTTCAAAAGTTGAAGAACGTCATGAAACTCGTTTTAGAAAATTAGCTAAAAATGTTAAAGAACATTCAGTCTTTAAAAAAGACGGGAAAATCTTCTGGAAATGCTTAAATTGTGGTTATATCACAGAAAATATTGAAGCTCCTGAAGAATGCCCTGCTTGTAAACATCCTCAAAAATATTTTGAGATGTGGTGTGAAAATTATTAGAGTGGAGGAAAAATGAAAAAATGGATTTGTGACGCTTGTGGATATATTTATGATCCTGTTGAAAATGATAATGTAGCTTTCGAAGATTTACCTGAAGATTGGGTTTGCCCAACTTGCGGTGTCGGAAAAGATATGTTTAGCGAATTGGACTAATTAATTTATCCAAAATGAATTATAAGTGCCGATTTAATTATCGGCACTTTTTTGTTTGTAAAGATAGATCGGACTAGCCGTCTGTTTTCTATGCCTATGATTTTAGATGTTAAATTCTTAGCCATAGGTTTTAACCTTTATATGCCACTGAAGTGGTAGAGATTTTCGGGGATTGACTCTTTGATCCACATTTTGAAAAATGTGGCTATGGCTTTAGATATTAAATTCTTAGCCACAGGTTTTAACCTGTGGAATAAGTGATTATACCCCATAACCTTACCCACTTTAGTGGGTGATGTTAAACCTACACCACTGAAGCGACAGAGAGAGGTGTGGTGTGATTCTATATCCCACGTGTTGAAGAGGCTGTCCCAAATTTAATGTTGTGCGAGCATCCTTGCTTGCACTCAAAACCTAAGTAATAGGTATTAAATATTTTATGAAACTACAAGCTGGAAGCTTGTAGAACATTTTTGCATTTTGGCACAGACTCTGAAACACACTTTATTGGACAGTACCGATTTTATAACTATATCGATTAAAAACATCTGAAGATATTTTTAAATTGATGAGATTAGATTGCTTCACTTCGTTCGCAAAGACAGATCGGATGAGCTGTCCGATATCCAATTTAGATTGCTTCGTCATACATTCCTCGCAAAGACAGGCTGATGTCACTGCGAACCAAGTGCTTCAGTTTTATAGTCTTAGCTACAACCATTTTCCTATAAATCATATCAAATCCTATATATTCTCTCAAATTCTTAGCCACAGGTTTCAACCTGTGGGATAAATGACTACACAACATAATCTTACCCACTTTAGTGGGTATCTTATAATTTCCCACACATCCCCCTTTTTCAGATGATAAAAATCTGCACACACTTCTGTAATCCAAAGTCTTCGGCAACTTGTTGCCTATGAATAGATATATTATAATTTTTTATTTGAAAATATGTCAAGGGAGAAAATTTTTTTCTATTAAATGTGTATAATTGTTTGTTATTATTGTTCTGTGAACATCCTTGACAAATATTTCTTATTAAAATATCTTGTTTTAAAATTATAAAAAAGGTAATTATGAAACTGCTTGTAAGCCATTCTTCTTGTGATTTTGATGCTTTTGCTTCAATGATTGCATGTAATGTTCTTTTCCCTGATGCAAAGATGTGTTTGGTTGGGGACATAGATGAAAGTGTAAAGAAATTTTTAAAGGATTATCAATATAAATTCTCTTTTTTGAAAGAGAAATCTATAAACTTTGATGATATAGAATCAGTAATTATTGTTGATAATTGTAGGTTTGACAGACTAAATAAGATAGGTAAGTTCTTAGCTGAAAATAAGCATATCCCCATTATTTGTTTTGATCATCATCCTATTGAGAAGAAACCTGAGAATTTTTTATTTTATCATTATGATAAGGTAGGTTCTTGTGTAACGTTGTTATTAAGATTTATCCATGAAAGAAGCTTAACTATAGATCCTTTTACCGCAACAATTATGTCAATGGGAATTTATGAAGATACAGGAAATTTTACTAATGCCAGTACAACTTCAGCAGATTTTTCAGCGATGGCTTATTTATTATCACTCGGAGCATCTTTAAAAACGATTAAAAAGTATATTAATCATAGTTTTAACTCTACTCAGCTCAAATTGATGAATAGATTATTAAACTCCTTGGAAACCCATATCATCAATGGTATAGAGATCTTTTTTTTCTCAATAAACTTAAATGCTCAACGGCATAATATATCTTCATTGATACAACATATTAGACAATCAGAGCACATTGCTTGCTTATTTTGTTTTGTCATTAGCAAAAATAAATTAACTATAATTGCTCGATCTGATTATGACTTTGTTCCTGTCGATGAAGTTTTATTAGCTTTTGGAGGAGGTGGACATCCATCTTCAGCTTCTGTTACTTTATCAGATGTTGTTGTTGAAGATATTCAAAAACATATTATTAAACTATTAAAATTTTGGATTGAAAAACATGGAACTGTTAAAGATATAATGTCAAAGAATTTAATTACTGTTTCTGAAAAAACTGATTTACAAACGGCAATGAAGATACTTCTAAGTAATAATGTCGGTGCCTTAGTGATAGAGAATAATAATGAGATAATAGGTTTGATTACTAAAAAAGATATAACAAAATTATTTTTGCATAAGCTTAGTAAAGTTACAGTTGATAAGTTTATGACTCCTGAGCCTATAACAGTTAATCCGGATATGTCAATATTTGTAGCATCACAATTAATGCTTGATCATGATATAGGAAGATTGCCGGTAGTTTCAAAAAATAAACTGGTAGGTATTATTTCAAGAAGAGACATCTTAAAGGCAAAACAATTTACATCAAAATCTACTTCATTTTTGGAATCTAATTTTGAAAATGTTAATAGTATGCTCAATGATTTAACTTCTGATGTAGTTAAAAATCTCATAGAAAAAATTTCTTTATTGTCTGATTCTTTAAAAATAAAGACTTATCTAATAGGCGGATTTGTTAGAGACTTGTTAATGGGTAAAAAAAATATAGATATTGATATTGTTGTTGAAGGTGATGCTATTAAATTTGCTGAGGCGTTTAAAGAAAAATTTGGAAACAATTATACAGCATTTAGTAAGTTTCAAACAGCAATTATTGAATATCCTCAGATAAAAAAAATCGATGTAGCTTCTGCTCGTTCCGAGGTATATCATAAACCGGGTAATCTACCAGATGTTGAAGCTTCTACTATTAGAAATGATATGTATAGACGTGATTTTACAATAAATAGTATTGCTATTCAATTAAATCAAAATAATAAAGGCTTATTGATCGATTATTTTCACGGAAGAAGAGATATTCAACTCGGGATTGTAAGGGTTCTTCACAATTTAAGCTTTATAGATGATCCGACCAGAATTTTGAGAGCTGTAAGATTTGAGCAAAGGTTTAATTTTAAATTAGAGAATAAAACACTTCATTTATTAAGAAATAGCCTTGAACTTGACAGTTTAAGCACTGTAGCTGTTGAAAGATTACAGCAAGAGTTAATCCATAGTTGTAATGAAACTGTTCCGCAGAAGTTTTTTTATAGATTGTATGAATTAGGTATATTGAGAAAGTTAAATTCAAATTTAAGCTTTGATTTTCAAAAATCTGAGTATTTTGAAGAAATATATAATTCTATTATTTGGTTTAATCAAAGTTTTGTAAATGAAAGTATAAATAAATGGGTAGTGTATCATTTAGCATTGACTTATGATTTAAGTTTAAGGACAAAATTGAAATTTGTTGAACAGTATAAGTATCCATTGATATTAAAAAAATGTATGTATGAATATCATAACTTTGTGGAAAAGGATATTTTTAAAATAGAATTATTAATTAGACCCGGGTTAATATCTGAGGTTTTAGAGAGTTATAATATTGAAACCTTGTTATTTTTAAGTGTGATTAAGAAAACAGGACATATTCCCGAAAAAATCATTAAATACCTTTTAAATTGGAGATTTGTAAAGCCTAAACTTAATGGATATGATCTTATAAAGTTAGGAGTGAAGCCGGGTTCATATATGGGTAATCTTTTAAAAGAATTGAAAATAAATAAGATAGATGGTAATTTAAATAGCAAAGATGAAGAGTTGGAGTATGTTAAGGATAAACTTCAAGAAAATTTAATATAAAAATATGTTATCGAATAATTATGTTATGCGAGCATCGCTACTTGAACCTAAAAGCATAACTCAACTGCAATCAATAAGTTAGAAGACAACAAGCTGGAAACTTGTAGATTTATAAAATATTGAATACCCATTACTTAAGGTTTAGAGTGCAAGCAAGGATGCTCGCACAACATTAATTTTGAGACAGCTTCTGAAGCTTGTAGATAATATTTGATATATTTTATTGTATTTCCCGTAGATTTTAATTTTTCTTGACATATTTTTATTACTAATAAGATTGAATTTATGAATTTAAAAATCCAATTAGCGTTAAGATATCTAAGTAATAAAGGTAGAAGAAAAAAATCAAGGATAAACCTTAAAAGTAAATTATTAAGGTTTAACTTATTTGATTTTTTATCATTTTCTAATTTAATTGCTTTTTTAGGTATAGTAATAGGGTTATTTTCTTTAATAATAGTTTCATCTGTAATGAGTGGTTTAAGCCGAGATATGACTGAGAGGATTATTTCAACAAAAGGTGAAATGCGAATTTTTAATAAAGATTTTAGTCCAATAAAGAATTATAATACCTTTATAGATAGTTTAAGTGAAAACTCTTCAATAAAGGTTTCAGGTCCGGTAAATCATGATGAATTTCTGATTAGAAGACGTAATTTTTCAGCTTATACAGAAACATTTGGTATAGATTATCATAAACATAAAGAGATTTCTGATGTCTTAAATATGATAAGAATTGGACAACCAACATACGAATCTTTTATTGATAATGGAATTATTTTAGGTCTTGATGTTTCATTTCAATTAAATGCAACAGTTGGAGATACTATAGAAATTGTTTCACCGTCAATATTAATACCTACTGCCCTTGGTATGATACCTAAAACTAAGAGATTTAAAGTAATCGGTATTTTTTCTTCAGGTTTACCGGAATTTGATAGATTATATAGTTTTATTGATATAGAAAATTCTAAAGAATTTAAAAAAAATCCCTTACAGGGTATTGATTATATAGAATTAAAAACTAATTTGATTAAAAAAGATTTTAAAAAATTAACTCAAGAGATAGAGACTCAGTTTCCACAATATACTGTTCAGCATTGGGAAATTTTTGATAAAAGTTTGTTTCAAGCCGTAAAAGTAGAAAAATATGCTATGTTTGTAGTTATGACAATTATTTTAGTATTGGCATCATTTAATATAGCAGGTAATTTTATAAGAACGGTTAGTGAGAAAAAAGAAGAGATAGCCCTTTTAAAAACTATCGGTATGAATAAAAAAGATATATTTAGTTTTTTTATGACGATGGGATTAATAATTGGTATTTCAGGAGTTATTATTGCTAATATATTAGCATTTAGTTTGTTATTTTTACAAAATTATTATCAATTTGTAAAAATCCCAATACCCGGTTTTCCGTTTACGGCTATTCCGGTTGATTTGAGTATAGCAAGATTTGTATATTTATCATTATTAGCAATATTTATTTGTGTTGTCGGGACAATTTATCCTGCATATAAGACAATCAAAATCAATATAATAGAAGTTTTACACGAAGAACAACAACATTAATTTAAGTAAGTTAATGTATCGTAAAGGAGTAATAATGGATACAGTTAAAAAGAGATTAGAAATTCTTAAAGCTAAAGAAGAAAAAATCTTAGAGATGGGCGGTGAAAAACAAATAGAGAACCAACATAAAAAAGGTAAATTAACAGCAAGAGAAAGGTTAAATCATCTATTTGATGAAGGTACTTTTAGAGAAATAGATATGTTTGTTAAGCATCGCTGTACAAATTTTGGTATGGAAAAAGTTGATATACCTTCAGATGGAGTAGTTACCGGGCATGGTTTAGTAAACGGAAGAGTTGTATTTGCATACGCTCAAGATTTTACGGCAAGAGCGGGTTCTCTTGGAGAAATGCATTCAGCTAAAATATGTAAAGTTATGGATTTAGCTTTAAAAGCCGGGAAACCCGTAATTGGATTAAATGATTCAGGTGGAGCAAGAATTCAAGAAGGTATAGATGCCCTTAGTGGATATGGTAATATATTCATTAGAAATGCTCGTTCTTCGGGTGTAATACCTCAAATATCAGCGATTATGGGGCCTTGTGCCGGTGGAGCTGTGTATTCTCCTGCAATGACAGATTTTGTATTTATGGTTAAAAATTCTTCATTTATGTTTATTACCGGACCGGATGTTATACGTGCCGTAACAGGTGAAGAAACTACTCAAGAAGAGCTTGGTGGGGCAATGGCACATAATACAAGAAGTGGTAATGCTCATTTTGCTTGTGAAAATGATGTGGATTGTATTAATCAAATCAAGAGGCTATTATCATTTTTACCTTCAAATAATATGGAAGATGCTCCGGCTTTAAAAACTACAGATAGTCAAACTCGTGATTGTTCAGAATTAAATTCAGTTATACCTGATAATCCAAAGATGCCTTATGATATTAAAGATATAATTCATAGTGTAGTAGATAATAATGATTTCTTTGAAGTACATCCATACTATGCAACTAATATGGTAGTTGGTTTTGCCAGATTAAACGGTAGAGTTATCGGGATAGTAGCTAATCAACCAAAGGTTTTAGCGGGTTGCTTAGACATAGATGCCTCAGATAAGGCAGCAAGATTTATTCGAACTTGTGATGCTTTTAATATACCATTGGTTACATTTGTTGATGTTCCCGGTTATTTACCCGGCACACAACAGGAATGGCATGGTATAATCAGGCATGGTGCTAAGTTACTATGGGTGTATTCAGAAGCAACA
>JALNXV010000293.1 GCA_023230175.1 Candidatus Cloacimonadota bacterium | reverse complement strand
ATAAATTATTCGGCATTAACTACCGACATGATTTCTGCTGCACACTGTTTCGGAGTTTTACCAACGAACAAACCCTGAAGGGCAGCTCTTACTGTATCAAGCATTTTTGTGTTGATGTCATAATTCTGAATATCAGTGCAGAATTCTTTGGCGGTTGCCATTGCATTAGATACTTCCACTGAGAGCGGCATGACAGTAGATGGATCTGACTCAAATTTAATTGGATAAACACCTCCGCCATTTAGAATCTGCTGTTGCTTTTGGAAATCTGAATTGCAGACTTGCTTAATAACTTCAACTGCTTTATCAATCTTTTGCTGGTCACCTGAGTTAACTACAGAAAGACCACCATTGTTTCCACCCTGCCAAGAACCCGAATATTCTGGATTAATTGTTGGGAACGCAACAAAATGGATGTCATTGAGGATTTCTGAAGTTTTTGCTGCGGAAAGATACCAAGTGCCATCAAAGTGCATTGCTGTTTTTCTTGCATGGAAATCTGATTTTTCCATGTTGGAGTCTTTGTTAATTGCATTAGGTCCAAAATAACCTTTCTGGTTCCAATCGTAAATCATTTGAAACAGTTTCATCATCTCCGGCGAATCGTATGCAATTTCTCGATTTCCAAGTTTTGTTACAAAACCTTTGCCATATGACTTCAAAACCAGATTATTTAGTAAGTGGCCTGCTCTATAGTTGTCTTTCTCACCAAGGGTCATTGGAATATATCCAGCTGCAAGAAGTTTATCACAGCAATTCTCAAATTCTTCAATGGTTGTTGGAGCAGAAACTCCGACTTCATCAAATATTGCTTTGTTGTAGTATAGGCCTACAACGTAGAAATCATGTGGAATACCATAAATCGCATCAGGGTAGTCATCATAAATCCAATCATCAAATACTCCACTTACGAAAGAATCCTTCCATTCAGGATCGGCATCAAGATAAGGTTTAAGGTTTACTAAGACGCCACTTTTTACGTAATCATAATCACGTGAAGCACCGTAATCTTCAAAGATGTCGGCATATTCACCAGTTGCAAAACGAGTTCTTAACTTGTTGTAATACTGTGTTTCATCACTGATCATTTCTTGTGTAAGATGTATTCCATTGTCAGCATCTGAAATTTCTTGGAATTTCTCTCTGTAAGATGCTGCACTGGCCGTATCTCCAGCCCAGCTTCCCATGATTGTCAGTTCAGTGTTTTTCCCAGAACTGGCTGAAGTTTCCTTTCCTCCGTTTGCGAAAATCATTGCCGGAAGCAGCAAAGCTACTGCAATAACTACATAAATTTTTTTCATTTTTCCCTCCTGAAAAATTGTATAATTCATGCTACCATGAGAATTTCCAGTTGAACATGGAGGAATTTCAGAAGAGATATTCATTATTTTTGGGTAATCTACTTTGAGAAAGCAGATGGTGAAACGCCGTACTTTTTTCTGAAACAGCGAGAGAAGTAGAGTGGATTTGTAAAACCAACGGCATTTGCAATCTCCTGAATCTCCATTGAAGTTGCTTGAAGGAGATCTGCGGATTTGTCAAGGCGAAATGAATTCAGATGTTCAATTACGGTTTCACCAGTGTCCTCGCGGAAACGTGTGGAGACATAAGCTGGGTTTGCACAGACTGCAGCGGCAATCATTCCCAGGCTCAAATCAGATTCTGAATAGTGACCTTCGATGTAGTGTGCTACTCGATCCGAAAGAGGGTAATGGCCAATGTTTTCATCAATCTTGAACATTACTGAAGTCAGATCTGTAAGCCATTTTACCAAGTCCTGCATGCCGTCAAATTGCTCAAGCATGAAAATTGGAGGAGAAAATTCCCATCCGTTTAAGGCTCCGGAATCGATAAGTTTTTCTTTGAAGGCCATGATCATCCTGGAAGTGAAGTATTCAAGTTCAAGAGGGCACTTGATGCATTTGCAGTTTTCTTCAAGCATAGATGAAAGTGAGGAAAACTTCTTGTGCTCGACAACGTTTTCAATCGCATTGATAAGCAAGTCGATCTTCTGGAAATCGGGTTCGTTATAATACTTATCATCAAAAAAACGAGATAGGAGTTTCAGCCTTGCTTTGTTGAATTGAATCCTTAACTCAGAAGTATTATGACATACTTCAGTAATGGTGTAATTCTGATAGTCAAATTTGTAATTTGAATGAAGAAATCCAATGAAGATTCCATCCGGAAGCAGAATCAGGTTGCTGTCTTCCGGCTTGCAGCGTCCATCTATTACAAGAAGCCTTAATGGGTCTTCCATTTTAATCAAGTCTTTAATTTTTCCTGATGCGTGAGAATCAAGATTGATTCCAAGAAGAAAGTTGAAGAGAAAAGCAGAATCATTCATGGCTTCAATTGAAGATATTCGCTCCTCCTCAGCCTGGATTTCTTTAACTGAAACAACGGCTTTGTTGATTGCTGAAAGCAGTTTTTCCTTTGAAAGTGGCTTTAGCAGATAATCGGCAGCTTTATTCTTCAATGCTGTGACTGCATAATCGAACTCGTTATATCCAGTAAGCATGATGAATTCGCAATCATATCCTTCTTTACGGCACTGCTCTAGTAGATCAAGTCCTGACATAACAGGCATGGAAATGTCTGAAATTACTATTTCAGGCTGTGATGTTCTAATCTTGTCCATTGCTTCTGACCCGTTTGTAGCAGTTGAAATGAAAGCAAATCCGAAATCTTGAAGGTATTTCTTTACTCTTTCAACAATAATCGGTTCATCATCAATAACTAGAAAATGGATGTTGTCTTTCATTTCAATGCTCCAAGCGGTATTCGTATTTCCACTGATGTTCCAATACCTTCTGCTGACGAATATTGCAGGCCATATTTTGATCCAAACGATAATTTCAGCCTCTGTGAAGTGGAGTATACTCCAACTTTCTTTCTGCGTTTGCTACTCATGTCTCTCTTGGTTATTGAGCGTACTGTTTTTTCAGGCATTCCAATTCCGTTGTCTGTGAGTGTTAGCACAGCATCTCCATTGACTTCCCGTCCGGTGAGCCTTATTTCCCATGGGTCATCCTTTGGCTTCAGTCCATGATAAATTGAGTTCTCAATCAAAGGCTGAAGTGTTAGTTTGATTATCTTAGTTTTCAAAAGCGAACTGCTTACATCACAAGTGTAATGAATTCTGTTTGAATACCTTACATTTTCAATTTTCAAGAAAAGTTCCACAGTTTTTAATTCCAGTTCAAGAGGAATGACCGTTTCGCCACCTGAAAGAACGGATCTGTAGAAATCAGCTGTATCTCGAATTAAAGAAATGGAATCGTCTTTTCGATCAAGTTCGATCAGACCGCAGATGTTCTCAAGAGTATTGTTCAGAAAATGGGGATTGATCTGTGCCTGGAGAAGGGCAAGTTCATATTGCCTGAGCTTCTTTTGCTTTCGTTTGTTTTCTTCTACGAACAAATCAACTCGATCGACCATTTCATTGTATGACCTGGCAAGCTTTCCGATTTCATCATCTGTTAAGACTGGAACATGTTTAGAATGTCCTGCTTGCGAGTCCCTAAGCGAAGACTCCATCTGAAGAATCGGCTGAGTAATTCTCTTCGAGAGAATTGAAGAAAGAAAATAAAGAAGCAACATTAGAAGAACACAACAGAGAAAAAACCAAACAGTGAAGTTCCTTATCGGTTTTGTATAAGCTTCCAATGGCAGACGTGCAATTATTGTCCATCCAGTCTGTGGTATCGTCTTTGTTCCCACAAGAAAACCATTATGCTTCCAAAGACCCTTGCGGTTTTCAGACTGCAGGTCTGCAAAATCCTCAGTAGAAAAATCATCACCGAATGCACTCTTGTTTGAAGCAATCAAATTGCCTTTGTCATCTAGAATCAGCAAAGATGCAGATTCACCAAGTCCCAGAGATACAAGAACTGAAGAGAACTCGGATAGAGGGACTTGACATTCCATAAGTCCAAGTTGCTCTCCAGAACGTGAATAATATATTTTCATGAAGAAAGGCAGCATTGGGATTTCTGTACCCGATAGGGAATCTATCATTCTTGGCTTATCCCACATTACTAGGTTTCTCAGGCTGACTGTCTCTTGTATTGCTTCACGTTTTGAAGTGTCAGCGAGCTGTGATTCTCCATTTGTAGAAAGAATTTTGCCACTTCGTGCTTCATATATTCCAATTCCTTCAATTGGGGTCCTAGGGAAAACCATCGGGCTTAGAATACTGGAAATAGTGTTGTTGTCTTCAAATTTCTGAAGCTCTGCATCTTTTTCCTCTGTGCTATATCTTGCCATTTCTGCTTGAAGGTCAGCATCAGATATTGCCATTTTTGCATATGTTTCCAGAGAATTGAACGACCATTGCAGACTGCTTGAAGCTGAGTCGATAAACATCTGGCATGAAGTTTTAATTGCTTTCTGAGTTTGTTGAAAATAAATGGTATAGGTGCCTATCATGACCGAAGTAGTAAGAATCAATGTGAAAAGGAACTGTTCAAGCCATAGTTTATTTCGTATTGAGTTTTTCATGCAGATTCCTAATTCATTTCTTCACAAACCAAAGTTCATGAATTTCATATGATTTGGCCAATCCCTTGCGCTCGAATCCAGTTTCTGGCCGCCATGGAATTCTGCCGGCAAAGCCATCGTAGGCATTCTTGAGGCTTGGGCAGGCGGACAGCACCTCAAGCATCTGCTTGGCATAATCCTCCCAGTCGGTTGCTGCATAGATGTAACCGCTACTGACAAGCCGTGATGAAAGAAGTTCAACG
>JALNXV010000137.1 GCA_023230175.1 Candidatus Cloacimonadota bacterium | reverse complement strand
TTTGAAATAATTATAAGGTTATTGTATAATGTTGTTGTGCGAGCTCAATGTCATTAAGTTAAGAAAATAATCGGGGCTTTCTGATACTAAAATCGTAGCCCCGTTTCAGAGGTCGTGCAAAAATGTCAAAAATGTTCTACAAGCTTCCAGCTTGTAGTTTCATAAAATATTGAATACCTATTGCTTAAGGTTTTGAGTGCAAGCAGGGATGCTCGCACAACATAAATTTTGTGGCAGCCTCTTCAGAGGCTGTCCAATGTTCACGATTGTAAACAAAATTTCAAAGAAATTTTGTCATCATGAGCGTAAGCGAAGGAACTCCTTGATTTCTTTAAAGTGCTACAAGTCAATAAGATGAGATTCTTCACTGCGTTCAGAATGACAGATCGGACGAGCCTGCGAAGAAGTAATCTATTCATTCTCAATTTCCTTCTTACTTACTCGACCATGATGGTCAAGCTACGATATTCACAATTAAAGACTTTAATCCACTCAATATTTACTGCAAGCAGGGATGCTCGCAGAACATTTTTATTCAAAGCCTTGTTAAGATGTGATAGATTACTCTTGACATATTTTGAAAGTATATATATTTATCACTTAAAATAATTTAGACATAGGATAATATGAAAGATTTAACAGAAGGTAATGTTTTTAAGCAAATATTATATTTTTCGATCCCAATGTTGTTTGGGAATGTATTTCAACAATTGTATAATGTAGTTGATAGTATAATCGTTGGTAATTATTTAGGGAATGAGGCATTGGCAGCTGTAGGGGCATCATTTCCGGTAATATTTGTATTGATTTCTATGATTTTGGGTATTACTTTAGGTATGTCAATCGTCATATCACAATATTATGGAGCTAAAGATTTACGGAATGTTAAAAGAGCAATTGACTCAATGATGATATTTATTATAATTTCGGGTATTGTTGTCGGAATTATTGGTTATATCTTTGCAAATTCTATTTTTAGATTATTGGGATTTCCTGAAGAGGTGATAATTCAAGCCGGAACATATTTCAAGATTTTTATTGCAGGAATTATATTTATGTTTGGTTATAATGGTGTAAGTGCTATTTTAAGAGGACTTGGAGACTCAAAAACACCCTTATATTTTTTGATATTATCCACAGTTTTAAATATATTCTTGGATTTAGTATTTATTGTAGTATTTGAAAACGGCATTGAAGGTGTTGCTTTTGCTACAATCATATCCCAAGCTGTTTCTTTTATCGGGATGAGTATTTGGTTAAATGTTAAGCATAAGTTTATTAAGATAAAATTTATAAATTTGGAATTTGCTCGAGATATATTTTTAAAAAGTCTAAGAATTGGATTACCTTCAGGGATACAACAAACCATTGTTGGATTGAGCATAACTGCATTAATTTCAATTGTATCTGATTTTGGAACAGCAACTATTGCAGGATTTACAGTAGCAACAAGACTGGATTCTTTTGCAATGATGCCTGCTATGAATATTTCAATAGCTATTACAAGTTTTGTTGGTCAAAATATTGGTGCAGGTAAAGTATCTCGTGTAGCAAAAGGTTATCATACTGCTTTGTCTTTATCTGGAGTGATATCTATAATTATTGGTTTGATTTTTATATTTTTTGGTAAGCATTTAACAGGTTTTTTCTCTCCGGATATTGCTGTTCAAGAGGTAGGTGATGCTTATTTGAGTACTATTGGTGGTTTTTATATTGCTTTTTCCGGTATGTTAATAACTCAAGGTGTATTAAGAGGAGCCGGAGATACTATATTTCCAATGATTTTCACCATTATTTCTTTAATCTTTATTAGAGTTCCCTTAGCTTGGTTTTTGTCAAGGGAATGGTTTGATTTGGGTAGTGATGGGATATGGTGGGGAACTCCTATAGCTTGGTCAGTTGGTTTTATATTATCTTTTATTTATTATCGAAGTGGTAAATGGAAAAATAAGTCAATTGTTAAAACTAATTTATCTTAAAAAATAAAAAAAAGATAGACAGATTTTCAAATAAATTATTAATTGAAAAAAACAATAAATATTATGGAGGCATAATGAAATTAGTTGAATGTGTTCCAAACTTTAGTGAAGGCAGAGACAAATCAATACTTGATGCTATTGCTCAACAAATTAAGACAGTAAAAAACGTTACTCTTTTAGATGTTGATCCGGGTGCAGATACTAATCGTACTGTTTTTACTATGGTTGGTGAACCTCAAGCAGTCGTTGAAGCTGCTTTTCAAGCAATAAAAAAGGCGGCAGAACTTATTGATATGAGCAAACACAAAGGTGCTCATGCCCGTATGGGTGCTACTGATGTTTGTCCTTTTATTCCTGTATCAGAAATGTCTATGGATGAATGTGTAGAACTCTCAAAACAATTAGGTAAAAGAGTTGGCGATGAACTCGGTATCCCTGTTTATTTATATGAATATTCAGCAAGTAAACCTGAACGCTCAAACCTTGCTGTAATCCGAGAAGGTGAATATGAAGCTTTACCTGAAAAAATGACTAAAGCAGAATGGAAACCTGATTTTGGACCTCAGAAATTTAATTCTAAGTCCGGTGCAACAGTAATTGGTGCTCGTGAATTTTTAATAGCATATAACATTAATCTTAATACAAGAGACAAAAAAAAGGCAACTGATATAGCTAATATTATTCGCGAAAAAGGTACTCTTAAACGAGATGAAAAAGGTAAAATTGTAAAAGATAAAGACGGTAATAAAGTATATGAACCCGGTTTGTTTAATAATTGTAAGGCAGTAGGTTGGTATATTGATGAATATAATAGGGCACAAATTAGTATGAATCTTACAAATTATAATATTACTCCGGCTCATATTGTTTTAGATAAAGTTCGTGAGCTTGCAACTGAAAGAGGTGTGGTAGTTACCGGTAGTGAATTAGTAGGTTTAATTCCATTAGATGCAATAATAAGTTCAGGTAAGTATTATTTAAATAAGTTGGGAGAATCAGCCGGTTTGCCTGATAGAAGAATTATTGAGACAGCAATTCAATCAATGGGTTTAGCTGAATTATCCGAATTTGATATTGATAAAAAAGTTATTGAGTTCGCAATCAAATCTGAAAACAGATTAGCTGATATGACCTTAGAAGGTTTCTGTGATGAATTATCAACAGATTCTCCTGCTCCCGGTGGAGGTAGTGTTGCTGCTTTATGTGCTTCAATGTCTGCTTCTTTGTCAGCAATGGTTTCTAATCTCACTATAAACAAAAAAGGATATGAACAGGCTTGGGATAAAGCAAAAGAAATTGCAGAAAAGGCTCAAAAGGTTAAAAATAATAGTATTCACGCTATTGATGAAGATACACAAGCTTTCTATGATATGATGGATGCTATGAGATTACCTAAAAAGACAGACGAAGAGATTGCTTATAGAAATCAACAAATAGAGTTGACTACGAAAAATGCCATCTTAGTACCATACAAAACTATAGAATTAGCTAAAGAATGTGTTTTGTTATCTGAACAAATATCAAAAATTGGAAATAGTAACGCACTTTCTGATGCAGGAGTGGGTGCCTTAACAGCTCAAACTGCCGCTTTAGCCGCATATTTGAATGTTAAGATAAATCTTTCGGGTTTAGCAGATGAAGCATTCAAAAAAGAAATCTTAAGTAAAGCTTTAAAACTTAAGAATGAAGTGGAAGAAATAGCGAAATCTGTATTTGAATATGTAGATAATTCAGTATTATAGTATTATAAAGTATGGGCTTACCTTATGTAAGCCCATTTTCTCTTGAGTTTAAGTCATCGGAGGAAATATGGGTAATAATATATTTAAGATAGTTGAACAACTTGAACTTAGTAATGAAAACGATGCCTTAAGCTTTATTTCAAGATATGCCAAGAAAAAGCAATATAGGGCTAATGAGATACTTGTAAAAGAAGGAGAAAGAGCTCAAAAGGTATATATAATTTTAACCGGTGAAGCTTTGGTTTTTAAATATGATCATATGGGAAACATCATCGAATTAGCCTCTATTACTCAAGGAAATTTATTTGGTGAGATGGCTATTTTTTTAGATAAAAAAAGAACTGCTTCTATCAAGGCAAAAACAGATTTAATAGTTGCTGAATTTGGTAGTATTGATTTTATTAAGGCATTGGCAAATAATCCGGATTTAGTTTTTAGAGTTTTTTCAAATTTTGTTGATAATGTTAATGAAATGAATGAGAAAATCTCTATCTTATCTGATATGTTGTTATTCAAAACTTTAGGTTTTTATTTATTTAATATTAGTAAGGGACAAGAGATTATTCCCGTAAATGTAAACGAACTTTGTCTTGCAACAAAAATTACAGAAGTTCAACTTTCTGAATCTATTAAAGAAATGCATAATTTAAAGTTAATTGAATCATATAAGATTATAAGTAAGAATCAGGTAGATATTAGTATAAATAAAGAATTAATGATGTCTTTTTTGTTAACCTGTAAATCTTGAATAAATGAAAAATATATATGTAATATTGGTTGAACCTGTATATAAAGGGAATGTTGGTGCAATAGCACGTTTAATGCATAATTTTGAATGCGATAATTTAAGAATAGTTGGTTCTATACCACAAAAAGAAGATTATTATTTGGCAGTACATTCAGAAGACATTTTAGATAAGGTTGTACTCTTTGAAAATCTTGAAAATGCTATTGTAGATATGGATAGAACAATTGCACTTTCAAGACGTAAGGGAAGTAAGAAGATAACTGATTTAGTCTCGACTCAGTTGGTTGAGTATTTAAAGGATTCAAAAAACTTAAAAATTGGCTTAATTTTTGGTCGAGAAACCTATGGTTTGGCAGATAGTGAAGCAGAGCTATGTGATTTAAGGTGTTATATTGATGCAAATAATAGTTTTCCTTCGTTAAATTTAGCTCAAGCTGTTACTGTGATTTTATATGAAATATATAATGCTTACAAATTAAGGGAAAATATTGAAATAAAAAAATATGAAGAGAATCAACAACCGGCACCAAAAGAGAGTATCATTGATAGTGTTGATTATGTTATAGATGTGTTAAAAGGCATAAATATTTTTAAAAATCAAGAAGATATAGCTAATATTCAAGATTTTTTTAAACATATTTTTTATAAAGCAAACGCAACAAAACAGATGACTATTGATTTAAAAAAAATATTTAATCGTATTCATCTTAGTTTTTATGGGAAAGGTAAGGGATATAAGCATAATGAAGATAAATAGATATAGTTTTTTTTTCATAGTAATTTTTATCAGTAATTCATTGTATTGTTTGGGTGCATTTAATATGTTTAATGGGAGGAATAGGGCAGAGTTAAATTGGTATGAAGTTGAGACTGAATATTCAAAGATAATTTATAGCGACAATTTAGATAAAACAGCTTTAGAAGCAGCAGCAATAGCTGATTCTACATTTCTTACCTTAAGTAAAAGTTTTGGAGTCTTCCCTCAAAATAAAAAAGGTAATACAGAGAAAGTAATAATTTATATATCAGATCAAGATAATATATCTAATGGTGCATGTGTATTGAATGAATATATTTTTATTTGGGTTAATCAAAATGATTATTTAAAAATGTTTACAGGTAATCATAAATGGTTAAGAAAGGTTATATCGCATGAGATGGTGCATTGGTTTCTTGCATATAGTATCCGTGATTGGATAAGTCCATTTCTTCCGATGAGTATGATTAGTTTTCCTACAAATATAAATGAAGGTTTTGCTCAACATTTTAGTGGCGAGGAGTGGGGATTTAATCGTGGAGACAGATATCTACGGACGTGGACATTTGCGACAACTAACAATTATAATGGTCGTTGGTTGGGTGGATTTATGTATGGAAATGGTTTTGCTTTTATTAAATATCTTTCTGAATTCTATGGTGAAGATAAACTTTTTGAATTACTAAAATATAGAAATAAAATTGGCTTATATGACTTTAATTCTGCGTTTAATGATGTTTACAAGAAATCTTTGAATGAGATGCAAAGAGAGTGGACAAGATACATAAAAACTTGGTATTATGGTGAAGCGTATCTAAAAAAAGTTATCAGTGATGATGTTATGACAAAGACAAATTCTCTCAATGATATTACTCCTTTAAAAAGTAGTATGATAATTAATGATTTGGTGATGAAAACTGATAACATTGTGTTGGATGTGAAATTAACCAAGAATCAAAACTATTCTTCTTTAATTTCAGGAAAGCTTGTTATTGATAGTCTAAAAGCGGATAAATTTATTGTTAAGGATATCAATTATATAGAAGAAGCACCGGCATATAATTCGCTTGATATCAGTAGTCAAGGTGACTACATCACATATTCAAGATATACCAGACACAAATATGGAAGACTTGCTCCGAGAGTTTATCTCTATGATATTTTAGATGATAAAAAATATGATTTAAATGAAGGTAATCATCCGGTTGTAACAAATGAAGGTGAGGTTTTTTATCAGAAACTTAGCTTAGATGAAAATTGTGTTTATAAGACTAATATAATTGAGCAATCAATTAAAACAGATAAATTTATTAGTTTTTTACCTGAAAATCAAATCGGAGAAATGAGACTGAATTCTGATGATTCTATTTTAGCGATTAGTATTTTTGATAGTGATAGAAACTTTTTAGTTAGTTTGTTTGATACTAATACTGCTGAAGTGATAGACGTGTTAAAGTTTGAAAATATGCCTCAACAGATAATTTGGCAAGATATAGATAAACTCGCTGTTTCTGTAGAAAATTCTAATACTTTTGTATTAGATTTATATGTGTATAACACTGTTGATAAATCAATTAAAAAATATGACGGACCTCCGTTAAATGTATATCCTGTATTGATTACAGAAACTGAAAATAATTTAAATACGATTGCTATGACAGAACTTGAGAGAGATATGAAAGTTCTTGGCAAGGTATCTTTTGTAGAAAAGAATGTTGAAAAAGAGTTTAATACTCCAAATAATTATTATTCACGTTGGATAAATAGAACCGCTAAGTATCAAATACCCGAAACTATTAAAGCCTATGAAAGCCTTGATATAAAAGAGTATAACTCATTTAAAAATATAAAGTTTAGGCAAGGTTTTGCTTATCCCACCGATACAGGCGTGTTAGGTTCAGTTGTTTTATCTGAAGCTTTAGGAAAACATCTTATGATGAGTATGTTTTATCTGCCTTATAATAATAAAACTCAAGCAATATATTATCTGAATTATTTAAATAATGTATTTAAACCGGCAATAAACCTTTATTCTTTTAAAAGTAAATGGGTTGCAGGTATAAGTGATAATGAAGTTTATTATAATATAATTACTCAGGTTGGGCTGAATTTTAATATGCCAATTGATTTTCATCAGATACCTTTTTTGTCTATTTCGTATGGTGGTGGAATTAATTATAATAAGTTTGAACTCACTAATGATTCAAAAGAGTATGCTTATCTTTTTGATGATGATGAAATAATAATTGCAAATACTAATATAGATTTACATTATAATTTGCCATGGAAAAATGACTTATATCATCCGGTAAAAGCTTTAAAAACATCATTTTCATTTGATTATTCAAGTGAAAATTATGGTATGAAAAGAGATTATTGGCAACTTAGACTTTATAATGATATTTCAATTAGCCCTTTACGAGAAGTTTTTAGTAGTGAATTTTTTAAGACAATAATTGTGCAAAACAGAACTACATATCGCGAAGTGGGGGATAATCCACTTGTTCAGTTTATGCCGGGTGTTGATGATTCAGAATTTATACAAGTTAATGGACAACCTGCATTTTCAAGATTATATCTTCGTGGATATGAAGAGACTCTTTGGGGCTCAAGATTATTTTCTATGCAAAGCGATTTGAAATTCAAAATTTTTGATTCATTGCCAATATCTTTTAATATTGGATTCCCGGTTTTATCTGCAGGATATTTTGGTATCTCAACATGGGTTGATTATACTAAATTGTTTCAACCGGAAATGTTGACAGATAATCCTAAAGCACTTGTATATAAGGCTGTAGGTTTTGAAATAAAATCTGCTTGGAATGTTTTAGATGTTCCGACTCTTCATAAATATGGTTATGCTTGGGATACAAAACATAATAAGTTAGGTTATTATTATATGATGGAAATACCCTTTATGTTGTTTTAAAGATTTTTCTAATTTATTCTAATGTAATACATTAGAATCTAAAAAATATAATTATGAAGACTTTAGGGTAATTTAGATATACCGGCATCCTCTATAAGCTTGTAGAATAATATTTGATAATATTCAACAGCCTCTAAATCTATTCAATCAAAAATTTTGGATGAACTGTAATTTGTTTAATCATTTAAAATAAAAATATAAAATAAAAGCAAAATGTAAAGCATATTTTATTTATACTTTTGTTGATTATTGTAAATAAAAATTGCAACAAAAGCTTAAGTTGCTGAATGTCAATTAATTAGCTATTTGTAAGTTGAGTAAATATAATAAGTAACCTACAGGTGACCTACAGGAAGCAACGTCTCCTGTAGGTCACCTGTAGCTATGCTATATATTCCAGGTAGTTAGGTGTAAAAAAACTCGCTAAGCATAACTTTATAAAATAAAAATAAACTTCAAGTAATAAGCTTTTTGTTAATGGACATTAATTTATGCTTATAAATATATTTAATATCATTAAAGGCTATTGCGTATT
>JALNXV010000136.1 GCA_023230175.1 Candidatus Cloacimonadota bacterium | reverse complement strand
TATTTTGATATACTATTATTGATAAACTTAAGAGATTTTTCTCCGTTATAATCTCCATCAATAGTCACAAAACGGGTAAAATCTATAGTAATTACATCTTTTGTAATGTCTGTGCCTGTAATGGTTTTTAACCCGGAACTTGCCGGCTTTATGAAAATTTTAAATAAATCATGATTTGTATTTCTATTGAGTGAAATTTCTCCACTTTCATCTAAATTTGAAGTTATATAGACATTTATATCGCCTGAGATATCATTTGTGTTTATTGCATTAAAAAGCCCATTGTTACCTGTAAGTGACGTAAAATTATCGCCTGATTGATTGCCTACATAGAAATCTCCTGCTAAAGGTTCAGCAGAAATCATACCGACTATTAAACATAATAGTACAACAAAAGAAAATTTTCTCATAATTCCTCCGAATATTATATTTTATAAGTCATTTATAACAATTAACCTTAATTATGTCAATAAAAATATTTTTTATTTTTTAAAATATTTTGTAATTATCTGGTAATCAATAAAATAAACAGTAACAATCAATGTGTATTATAAGACATTAATTTTGATAATTGGTAATTTTATGTTGTTAATAGTGATTTTTTTTTATAACTCTGATTATTTATTTTATTCTAAAAAATTACGATTAATTTCAAATGAATACCATTTTAAAATAATATTAATAGCCTTAAGATTATGTTTTTGTGCCTTTTTAAAAGTTTTTATCAGTTTATCAAAATCATAGTAAGGGATTTTTTCTGCTTTTTCGATAAATTTTCCAATTTCATTACTGATTAGAGGAAAATACTGTAAATTTTTATTTGGATATGTTTGTATGTCGAATTTATTAGGTTTCAGCTTTGGAAATTTTTTACATTCCGGTGCTAATTCAAGATAGAAATCTTGGCTTAAATCAATAATTTTTGGATTATACATCCTTTGATAGATATGACAACAAATTAGATTATAAAATAAACCCGGGCTAAAAAAGAGTCTGTAATTATTTAACCAAGCAATACCAGTGGTAAATAAATTCATTTGATATCTCGATAAATAAAAATGATATAAATCATATTTAGAATTGGTATAAATAAGTGAATCAGAAGCATTTTTAAAATGTTGTTTTAATCCTTTAAAAAGGAAAGAGTAAAATTCTTTTCTAAAAAAATTATTTTCAATTGAGTAAGCCTTTATAAATTGATTAAAATCATTATTTTTCAATATATTATATAATTTATCAATCGCATTTTCGGGAGATTTTTCAAAGAAAAATTCTGATGGGTCAGATAATAAATTAAACTCTATCTTATCCATATTTTGTTGGAATTTACCGGCCAAATTAAAAAACATAGGAAAATTTGCTAAGCTGGTTTGCATAATATAATCATTATACAAACTTAATAAATCATCTAAGTCGTTAATTTCCGGAATATTTTTTATTTTTAAATTATTTAAAATTAATGAATCCAGATAACGTTCAGGGTAATCGGAGATTTGTTTATTAAAACTCCTTTGAGAATAAAGCCCCCAAGATTTTTTAGCTTTATTACAATAGATAGAAACTGCAAGTCTCGAAGAATAATCATTTTTAAAAGGAATCGAGACAAAATCATTATCATTTAATTGTAATTCAAAGGCCTTTTTCAAAACAAACAAATAATTTTTACTATCAATTTTCTGATCATTGAGAAAATTGATATCTCTATTTCCAACAATCATTTTATTAGGTTTCATTTTTAGAGTTGAAGCCGTTTTTAATAAATTGATTTGTTTTAAAAATGATTCTTTTTGTAGAGGGATATTGAGCAAAGCAAGTGCAGATATTGCAGAGTAATTCCATTGTTTTTTACTTAGTACAGAAGCAACATATTCTTGATGATTAGACGCAATACAATAGCCTTCTGATTTTGCAAAATAAACGGGATAATGACCTAAAGCATCATTACTTACTTCAAAATGATCTTCTTTGATTTTTATAGCTAGATAATGCCCATCAATTTCATTGGGTAATATTTCATAATTTAATAATTGCTTCCAATCATTCATATCGGCTTGAGAATAACCGGTACTTTTTGAAATAAACCCTTTACCAATTATAATCTTATAAAACAAGTTATCTTCAGTGGGTTTTTCAAACAAAAGTTGTTCTTGTAAAGCGTCATAAGCAAAGTAAAATGAAGGCTTTATTATAGTATTTTTAGTTTGGGGATGAGTTTTAATAAATCTTTCAATTTCCCATTCGAGAAAGGGTTTTTGACTAATTACACAAAAAAACCAATTCATAATTTATTCCTTATATTCAAATAGTGATTTAATCTCGTTATATTCAAGATTTTTCAAGACTGAATCACCTTGGTTTATGATATTATCAAATAAATCTCTTTTCCTCTTTTGTAAAATCATAATTTTTTCTTCTACAGAACCAACAGTAATCATTTTATATACTACGACTTTTTTAGTTTGTCCCATTCTGTGAACACGATCTATTGCTTGACTTTCAACCATAGGATTCCACCAAGGATCAACTAATATTACAGTATCTGCAGAAGTTAAATTTATCCCAAACCCTCCGGTTTTTAAACTTATTAAAAATACTTTAACTTTTTCATTATCATTAAAATGATTTATTACAGTTTTTCTATCTTTAGTATTTCCGTCCATATATTCATAATTTATATTCATTTTTTTTATCATCTTTTCCACAATATGAAGCATTTTGACATATTGACTAAACACTAAAATTTTTCTTCCATTTTCTAAAGCATCTTCTAACAATTCTTTTAATGTATCTAATTTTCCGGAAATATTAGCTTCATTCATCCATTCATCATTAATTAACCCGGGATGATCACAAACCTGTCTTAATCGTGTTAAGGCGGCTAACATAGTAATAAAATTAGTTTCAGTATCTCCATCCTTAAAAACATCGTTTTTAACCGCTTTTAAAATTTGAATATACTTATTTTCTTGACTTTCAGTCATTGGACAATAAACATATTGTTCTTGCTTATCAGGTAATTCAAATAAAACATCTTGTTTTTTTCTTCTTAAGATAAACGGAGATATATATTGCTTAACTCTTTGTCCTTGTTTAATACTATCTTGATCAGCAGAAAACATATCTTTAAATTTCTTAATAGAAGGCAAATATCCGGGCATTAAAAAATCAAATACTGACCATAGTTCAGATATACTATTTTCCAAAGGAGTACCGGTCATAGCTAATTTATATCTTGCCTTAAGCTTTTTAACAGCTTTTGATCTTAATGTATTATGATTTTTTATATGTTGAGCTTCATCAAGGATAACATATTCAAAATGGATTTTTTTAAAAATCTCTAAATCATTTTGAATAAGAGCATAAGAACAAAATACTAATTGAACTGCTGAATTATTAAGTAAATTTATTCTCTCTTCTTTTTTACCTTCATAGATAATATACTTTAACTGAGGATTGAATTTTTCAATCTCAGCAGCCCAATTAAAAAGCAAAGTCTTAGGACATATAATTAAACTCTTAGAATCAGTTTTTAAATCAGTTAAAACAGAAATTGCTTGCAAGGTCTTGCCTAGTCCCATATCATCCGCTAAGATACCACTCAGCTTGTATTTTTCAAGCATTTTCAGCCATTCATAACCGGTTTTTTGATACGACCTCATAACAGGTTTCAGGGTATAGTAAGGTTCAACTTTATCTTTAGTAGCTCTATTTATTAAAGCTGCATACATTTCATTTAGGTATTCATCTCCATAAATGTTAATTGCAGGATTATTTTTACTTAACTCATAAATCCAAGGCAATCTATAAATAGAAGCTCGATGAAAATAATCAGCATCTTTTTTACTAAGCTTAACTATCTCTTCAAATTCATCAAAAATTTCTTTATTTTTAATAGTTACAAGCGATCCGTCTGGTAGCTTTAAAAAGTTTTCACCTACTTTAAAGAAATTTCGTAAATCATCTTGCGTAACACTGATATTATTAAATTTATAAATAATTTTATAAGAAAACCAATCAATATCTTCATCTTTATTTACAATTATTTCAGGCACTAATACAATTGATTGAATAAAGTTTTTCTTAAGTTCCTCATCTATTTGAATAATCCATTTTGGATTTGCTTTTTCAAATAAATTTTCTTTCATAACAAGAATATAAGCAGGATGTGTAACTTCCCAAGAATATTCATTAATATCGTATTCTCGATAAAACAAATAACTTGTTAAAAATGCATCTAATTCACTAATTAAATCATCAGAAATATAATACCATTTGCTTGTATTCATATTATTTAACGAAATCAAATTTATCTTTTCACGAACGAAAATTATCGGTAATTGAGTCAGATCCGAATATTCTAAATAACAGTTAAATAAAACACCCCTTGAAGTCTTTTTAATAATAATATAAACATCCGGAGTTTCCTCATTTACTTCCGGCAATTCAATCCCTGCTTCAAAATCAAGATGATGATTGTTTATTGTCAATTGCTTAGCTATTATCGTCTTGTAATACACTAAATCATGTTTATCTATAATCATTTGCCCATTTAATATATGCTTAATTACGTCATCAGTAAAGGGTAAAATTACCCTTGAAAGGACATTTCCACTTAATAAATACATACTAGATTTAACCATAAATTGATGTATTACTTGATTTTCTACCAGCTTTAAAATATAATTATTCTCATCAATTGAACTTATCAAAAATTCCATAGATAATGGAGTATCATTAATAAATAATTTATCACCTGTTTCGAATATGAAAAACTTATTTGCTATTGGAGTTATAAATGGGATTAAATTAACAAAATCATCACGATAGATACTAATATATAATTTCTTTTTACCAATAGACCTCTTATTTTGCATTAAAACTCTTAAAAAGATAAGTTCTTCAAAGACAAATGCTTTTAAAAATGAATTTTTATATGAAAATTCTTCTTTTAAAAACTCCTGCCCGTGTTCTACAAAAGAGATGAAATCTCTATAATTTAACTCATCCAAACCTACCACATATATCTTTATAACACTCTGAGCATTGTTAAAAAACCCTTCAATTTGATAATGCAAGGATTGATACTGTTGATATTCATTTTCATTATAACGGCATATATTTTTATCATAAATGGCATAATGATAATCATCAAAAATACTAGTTGTTAAATTTTCATAAGCATATTTTATAAGTGCATACTTATAAAAATTCTCTAATCGCTCATTTTGCGAAGTACATTTTATAATCCTTTTACTATCATAATCATAATCAATATTTATAATGTATAATTTTTCAAAACTGTTAAAAAAAACTCGAAATACAATTCGATATAAATCATCATATAGTTTATAAATAGTATAATTAACAGAATCTTTGTTAATATTTAAAACATTCTGTTTAAAATACCAGGTATTAGAAATCTCATGATATTCCTTGCTAAACAATTTTGCCATTTATACCCCTATACATTTTTTTACAGTTTTTCGATTTAGTTAAATATAGTCAAGAAAAATTAATTTCAGATACTATTATATATAAAAATGTTTAATAATGTGATTCTTATAAATAGGCTTACATAATACTTTTAGCCAAAATATCCATTCAACAGCATTAGCTATTTATCATAAAAGACATACATTGGTTACAACTTTAAGACATAAAATGAAGTAAGTTAGAATTATAATCTAAAGATATGTCTTATGTTTATACACAATTATATTTTAAATATTTTAAACATTCGATTTTTAAATTTGATAATCTTTAGCATAGCAATATCTGAAGAGCCTTTTAAACTTTGTCTAAAACTTAGATTTTTATTTTCTCGAACAAAATGTAATGGAATTTCAGCACTAAATCTAAAGATTGCTGTTAAGGCAAATAATACTTGTTCGGGTAATAGTATAAAACCAAAGATAGCAATTTTTGGAGGATATAAAGCCCCTGATAAAATAATAGTTAATAACATAGATAACCCTGTTAATGCAGAATATACAGCAGACCAATGTTGTTCTTTACCTCTTGGAGCAAGACTTAATACAAAATTAAAAGATATCAAATTAGCACCACTCCACATTATACCGGAAAGTAAAGCTTCAATCCAAATCAATCCATAAGCAGATTCTTTTAAAAATAACCAAAATAAAGGATTAATTCCTCCAAGAAACACACAAATCTTCATTGCATTTTTATTTCCAAATTTATCAATAAAATTTCCCCATACTCTAAAACTAATTAGCATACCAAATGATGAAATCATTGTATATAGTTGCATTTCTATTAATGATAGTTTTAAAGTTTTTATCATAAATGGCCCCCAAAAAGGTGAGCCTATCCCTGTTGCAAACATCCAAAACATCCCAAAATACAGCAATCTTAAAAAATCTTTATTTTTAAAGGGTTCAAACAAAGAAAATTCTTGTTTTAATAATGTATGTTTATATTTTCTTTCCGGTTGTTTGTTCAAAAAAATTAAACCAGTTAAACCAATTACTGAACCAATAATAAATAGAAAAGCTAACGATATTTTTAAATGAGAAGGATTAAAAAAATTTGTTAACTTAAAGTTTTGTAGAATTTTATATCTAAAACTTAATTGGTCGATTTCAAATAAGTCTATTAAAAAACTAAATAAATATCCAAACAATAAACCAAACAATAAGTGTATTTGCATTCTAAATGAGAAATATCTTCCTCTAATTGATTTAGGTATTAAATCACTCATCCACGCAACCCACATATTTCCGGAAATTGTTTGTAATGATGCAGATACAAAAAGAACACTTAAAAAAAACAATAAAGCAAGATTAGGTTTACTGATTGCAAAACTTAAGCCTATTAAAACACTAATTAATCTACCCCAAAAAGCATAACTTAAGCAAGCTTTCTTTCTATTTTTATTATTTTTATTATGAATAACTGCGTATAATTGAAAAAATTGAGATAATTGTGAGATTCCGGTTAATAAGCTAAAATAAACGGGGCTTGCATTTAACAGAACAGCCGTTTTTGTTATAAAATTACTTCCGATACCGGTTAAATTAGTATATACTTGAGCAAAAACACCTTCAACAACTGATACTTTCATCCCTTCTTTAATCATTGAATTCTTTTTCAATAGGCCTTCTTGAAAATAATATTTGTTTTATTCTACAGTTACACTCTTAGCTAAGTTTCTTGGTCTATCAACATCTAAACCTTTTAAATCAGCAGTATGGTAAGCCAATAATTGTAATGGGATTACAGTAAGTAAAGGCCTTAATGCAGGTAATGTTTCCGGTATATAAATAACATTTTCAGATAAAGATTTTATAGTTTCATCATTTTCATTAGCAATAGCAATTATTCTACCTTTTCTTGCTTTAACTTCTTGTAAATTAGAAATTACTTTATCATACAAAGCATCTTTGGGACAAACAGAAATTACAGGCATATTTTCATCAATTAGAGCAATCGGGCCATGTTTCATTTCTGCAGCAGGGTAACCTTCTGCATGGATATAAGATATTTCTTTTAATTTTAAGGCACCTTCTAATGCAACCGGGTATTCAAAACCTCTACCTAAGTATAAAGCATTTGTTGAATTTTGGATTGACTTAGCTATTTCTCTTATCTCTTCATTTTTATTAAGAATTAATCTAATTTTATCAGGAATCTTTCTTAATTCGGTTATATATTGTTGCCCATCTATCGGAGAAAGGTGATTCATTCTACCTAATAATAGACCTATTAAAAATAGCAGTGTTACTTGTGAAGTAAAAGCTTTTGTTGAGGCTACACCGATTTCCGAACCGGCATGTATATATACACCTCCATCAGTTTCTCTTGCTATCGTACTGCCTACAACATTTGTGATACCAAATACTAATGCCCCTTTTGCTTTAGCTTCTCTTAAAGCTGCAAGAGTATCAGCTGTTTCTCCTGACTGACTAATAACAAAAACTATAGTATCTTCAGAAATAATCGGATTCCTATATCGATATTCACTTGCATATTCGATTTCAACAGGTATTCTTGCTAAGGTTTCAATGATATATTTTCCAATAATACCTGCATGCCATGAAGTTCCGCAACCAATTAAATGAATCTTTTTTGCTTTGCGAATCTCATTATAGTGTACATTTAAGCCTCCAAGTCTTGATGTAGCAAGTTCGTCCGATAATCGACCTCTAAAGGCATTTAACACAGATGTTGGTTGCTCGAAAATCTCTTTAAGCATAAAGTGCTTATAATCACCTTTATCTATACTTGAAAAGTTCCAATCAATTTCGGAAATCTTAGGTTTAACTTTTTGATTATCAATAGTAGTCAATTCAAATGTATCTTTATAAATTTTTGCTAATTCACCATCTTCAAGATAAATAACTTTATTTGTATGTATAATTATTGCATTAACATCTGATGTTATAAAAAACTCTTCATTACCGACACCAACTATGACCGGGCTACCTTTTCTTGCAGCAATTATTCTGTCAGGGAAATCTTTATGTATTACAGCAATACCATAAGTTCCTTCAACTTTTTTTAAAGCTTCCTGAACACTATGAAAAAAATCATTAGTAAATTGATAAAAATAATCAATCAAATGCACTATAACTTCAGTATCAGTTTCTGATTCAAAAAAATAACCTTTAGCTTCTAATTGTTCTTTTAATAATTTGAAGTTTTCAATAATCCCATTATGAACAATAGCAAT
>JALNXV010000135.1 GCA_023230175.1 Candidatus Cloacimonadota bacterium | reverse complement strand
TAAAGGCTGTTGAATAATGTTGTTGTGTGAGCATCCTTGCTTGCACTAAATATCCTTAACTGATAGGTATTCAATATTTTATGAAACTACAAGCAGGAAGCTTGTAGAACAATAATTGATATTATTCAACAGTCTCATAATGTTGTTGTGTGAGCATCCTTGCTTACACTAAAAAACCTTAAATGATAGGTATTTAATATTTTATGAAACTACAAGCTGGAAGCTTGTAGAACAATAATTGATATTATTCGTCAACTTTAAGAATTGTTTACTCAATTACATTATTCAGCTATCTCTCAAAAAAAATTGCTTTCTTTTTCATAAGATAAAAAGAAAGCAATATAATAATTTTAAGATATTAATGTTTGATATTATTTCAAATATTTATCCAATATTTTTTGATATGTGCCGTCACTTTTTATATCATCTAAATATTTTTGAATTTGACTAATAGTAACTTCCGGAGTTGATTTATGAAAAGCAAAATATAAATCAGAAGATAATAATGTATAAACACTTTCATATTCATCAAGGTTTAACCCTTGAGATTTCATTTCCCAAAGGGCAACGTTTTCTTCATAAGCCCAAAGATCAATACGGTCAATCTGTAATTTTTTAATATTAGAAAGCATATCAGCAGAAAGATCAATCTTTGTTATACCTGCTTTTGTTAATAATTGATGACCAATATCTTCACGTATAGTACCTACATTATAATTTGCAATATCTGCATCAGTATTTATCTTAATATTTTTGGATTTTTTGGCATGGAGTACAATTTTTGTAGGAGAAATGGGACCAACCCATTTAAACATATCTTCTCTTTCTGCACTTCTCGTCATAGCAAATAAAACAGTATTAGGATTATGTTGAACATCGTTATATCCTCTCGCCCATGGAAGTAATTGAATATCCTTTAATGATTTATTTGAACCATCTCTTTTTAAAATTTCTACCATTAAATCAATACTAATCCCCTTTAATTGACCATCTTGCTCAAAATTATATGGGGGATATTGCTCCGTCATAATAACGAAATTATCCAAAACAGCTCCACTTAACGTGGAAAATAATACTAAACCCATAAGTAATGCAATAAGCATCTTCAAAGTCTTCATCTCTTCCTCCATAGTATTATGATACAAGGAATAAATTACCTTATATCATTCTTTTTTTTATAATATATGTTAAATTACTTTATCTTATTAATTTTTGTCAAGAACTTTTTATATTAATAATAAAATAATATCAAAATAAGTCATAATAATTAATTTTCAAAAAGTGAATCTAAAAAAACTCGCATACCTCATTTATGCTAAACATTATAACTACAAATTATTTGATAAATTATATAAATCAAAGGTAATAAGTTTAAAGTACCATGTATAATAATTCCTACCCAAGTATTTTTAGTTTTTTGTACAACATACAGTAAAGGTAATGCTACAAAAAACGTTAAAGGAAGAAATTGCCAAAATCAAAATATATGCCAAAAACCCCATAATATTCCTTGGAATAACCACGCATATTGATTAAATGATTTTTCATTTATAAGTAAAAGTATACCTCGAAACATAAACTCTTCGCCAAAGATATTAAAAAACCAACCAATAAAATAATAAAACGCAAACAACCAATTTCTTGATAATGAGACATCAAAAAAATATCCTGAAGCTAATGTTTTATTATGATTCAACCCTGCAGGCAAAAAATCAGGGACACTTAAAAAAGATATATGATTAGATATCAATTGACCAAGTTTAGAAGATATTAAAAATCCGATACTAATGATTATAAAAAATATCATCAACCATTTGGTTATAGATTTATCGAGCTTTTTTAATCTAAATCGAAATGTAAAAGATTTTAAAGAAAAAAACATAACCCTCAAATTTATAAATTATTAGACTACCAATAAATAATAATAAAAGAGGTGAGTAAAAACAAAATAAATATGCCTCGCCAAATTTTAAATTATAATTTTTCATAAAATACGGAATCCCAACATAAATTGATATTGTTATCAAAAATGACGATATTATAAATACGATTAAAGTAAGATATTGATTAATCAATTTTTTTAACATTACCTTACCTTTTCTAAACACACTAAAAACATTATTATTTTTCAATAACTTGAATCTCTTTTCATCATTAATAAACACTCAATTATTCCAATATATATATGACTGTATGATAATTCTATTATGTAAAAATCTTTATTTTCATTATTTATACATTAAGTCCGGATACTTCAGAAAACTAATATATTACAAACTAAATGCTTATGCTACTCATTTTTTAATTAGCTAACTATCTTTATATCTTATTATGTAACATAATACTATTTCATATTAATTGTCAATAAGTTTTTAAAATAATTTATAAATTTTTTGAGGCTGTAGAATAATATTGGCTAATATTCTACCGATTTACAGCTTACAAGAAGATTATTAATTAATACTCTTATATTTAATGAGATTTTAATGCAAGCAGGAATGCTCAAACAACATAATTATTCAACATAATTACAACTTTTAGGCAAAAAAAAAGACTGCCTAAGCAGTCTAATTTATTGGTACCAGAGGCCGGACTTGAACCGGCACGAGGCGAACCTCGAGGGATTTTAAGTCCCTTGTGTCTACCAATTCCACCACTCCGGCAAAAATGCTTTCCTTGATAAAGTGGAGGCGACACTCGGATTTGAACCGAGGATGAGGATTTTGCAGACCCTTGCCTTACCACTTGGCCATGTCGCCTTAATGGAGCGGGAAACGGGATTTGAACCCGCGACATCTACCTTGGCAAGGTAGCGCTCTACCACTGAGCTATTCCCGCAAACACTTAATAACTTTGATTTCTATTTCTCAAAAACGAGTTTTTTTGTCAATATATTTTTTTTGAAAACATCAAAATATTTTTACAGTATCAAGCTAATATTTTGTATCATAATTAGTTATATAACTCAATAAACTTCCGTAAAGCTGACAAATATCTTGAATAAATTTTTTAATACTCAATCATCTTCACTAAAGATTTCAGCTTCAAATCTGTAAATTTTCGTATTATGTTGTTTCCAACAATTTGCATCTAAACAAGCCTTATGACAAGTTTCCTTTAAAAATTGTTCTTTTGTCCAATTATACTTAGCCGCTACTTGAGGTAATAATAACCCTGAGCCCCATGGATGTTCAATCATCAGACCATCACGACCTACAACAATCTCTTCAATTTCTTTTACAGAAATTAGGGGGCTTAATAAAGATATTTCAAACCTTAAGTCTTTTAATTCAGATTCCTGCACAGGATTAAATCTATTATCATTAAAAGCAGCAGTTGAGGCTAAATCAATTAAAGCATAATACAAAGGTTTATAAGGTTTGACATAACCAACGCATCCTCTCAAATTATTATGTTTATTGATAGTCACAAACAATCCAAGACTCCGGCTAAAAACTTCATCAGGAGGACATTCTAAAGGTTTAATTCTATGGTCAAATCTACTTTCTATAGTCTGTCTTACTATCAGAAATACTAATTTTTTAGCATCTGTCGATAACATATATTAACTCCTATCTTATAAAAAATGCACCGCTATAATATCCAACAACTTGATAAAAATCATTAGAAATATAACCCGAATGAGTATAATTTAATTTTTCTACAATAAAATCGTTATATCTTAATCTAACAAACTCTAATAACGTCAAAACCCCGCCGAATCCACAAGCTTCTGTATTATGATTTATTAAATTATCCCATAAATCTTTAACCTGTTTTAACTGCACTAATTCAATAAATTTTCTATCAAGTTTCTCAGCAACATCCGCCTTATAAAAATGAGATAAGTCACTGCTTACTATAATCATCGTCTTATCATCCAATACGTCATTTAATACTTTAGATAAATACAAAGAATTCTCATAATTCTGATTACCCACAATTATCGGGATAATATTAACATTTGGCTTAATATACTTTAAAAATGGCAGTTGAATCTCCAATGAATGTTCCCGTTTTTCAGCAAGCTCAGAAAAGCAAAACTTATCATAAGTTAAAAGTTTTTTAACAATATCTTGATTCACATTTAAATTACCTAAAGGAGTCTCATACTGAGTGTAATCACCAATAGAAAAATCAAAGAATCCCGAATAATGACTTGGAGCAATAATTACCACACTCTCAAAATCTTTATTTTGCATCAATTTATAAGCATAAGCTGCTGTTCTCCCTGAATATATATATCCTGCATGAGGAACAATAACACCCACTAAACTATCAATATCAAAATCTTTTAAAAAATTTTCGATATTAATCTGATTGAAATAATTATCAAATATTTTTAACAATTCAGTTTCATCATTTGGATAAAAACTTCCGGCAACAACAGTTTGTTTTATCATTAGCCCTCCTTAATTTTTGATTATACTAAGATATTTAAACAAGTCAAGAAAAAAAATCAAAACTTATGATTAATATGAAATATTAGTCTACAAGATTCACTTCAACAAAAGTATTATTTATTGTCATTCTTATAGTTATGATAATATTAAATCAAGAAAAGATGCTCTCACAACAACAGCCAACAGAAAAGTACACACAATACACTTAACAACATAGCTATTCAACAGTCTCTATCAATATTCATTATGATTAAACAGGTATCTAATTTTACTTGACAACAAAACAAATAAATAATTAATATAAAATAAGGAGATTTACTTATGATTAAAGAATATTATAATACATTTTGGAATAAATATCATCAAATTAGAGGAGTTAAATTACTTCAAAGAAATCTAATAAAAAAAGCTCGATTTCATTTTGAAAAAGCACTTATGCATAAAGAATCTTACGAAAGTTATTATTGCATAGCAATTTGTTTTATGAGCCATAGAAATTATAAATATGCTATTACCTATTTTGAAAAAGTATTAGAAAAACTTCCTGAAGAGAAATTAACTCTTCTATCATTAACAGAATGCTATTTAATTACTCGTGAATGGGAAAAAGCTGAAGATATCCTTAATATGCTTTCTCAAAAAATTACAAACAACCATACTTTAAATAAATTCCTGAGCATAAGTAATGATCCAATTCTCAGAGAAAAATATGCTGAAAGTAAAGAATATTATTTTAATGCCAGGGATGAATATGATAATAAAAATTATGATTTGGCTTATGAAAACATCTTAAAAGCTATTGAACTAAACACAGATAATGCTTCTTATCACTATTTTGCAGGCATAATCTTATTAACTGCAAGAAAGCCAAAAAATCAATTAGAAATATACTTTGAAAATGCAGTAAGATTATCTCCTGAAAATATCACATACAAAAAACAATTACAATTTATCAAAACAAAATACAAGAAATGAAAAAGTTTTTAATAATACTTCAGTTTATTATCTTAACTTGTATAATGCTTAGCTTTAACCCTGTAACAAGTAAAGTATTAACCTATCATTATGCCAAAAAACATAAAATAAATCCTAAATTATTTTACAACCAAATCAAAACTGAAAGCTACTTTCGATGTTTCATCGTCTCAAAAAAGGAGGCAATTGGGCTTGGACAAGTTAAATACCTAACAGCTAAATATATTGACAAAGACATTAAAAAGTGGGAATTATTTTTGCCTTGGAAAAACCTTGATATCTCGGCAAGATATATGCTATACTTACAATCAAGATATAATAGCAATAATAGTATAATATTAGCTGCCTATAATTGGGGCGAAACAAATGTTGACAAAGTCTTAGCTCAAAATAAAATATCCATAAACAGCAACACAGATTATCGTTATTTATTTAAAGATATCAACGAGACTTATCAATTTATCGGAAAAATACTTAATTAGGTAAAATATGGCTGATGATAGCGAAAAAACCGAAGAACCCACCGGGAAAAGGCTAAATCAAGCTCGAAAAAAAGGTGATGTTCCAAGAAGCAGTGAAGTTGACACAGCTATATTTCTTTTAATGTTTTTAATTATCATTAAAATTGGCGGGCCTTATATAGTTGCTATTCTCAAAGATTTCTATATATATTCTTTCAATTCATTAAATACAGAATTATCAATACCTAATCTTCAAAATGTATATATTAAATTTTTATATAACTTTTGGATTATATTACTCCCTATTAGTACTTTACTAATTATATCCGGTTTAGTATCTATGTTACTACAAGTAGGATGGTTAGTAACATTTGAAAATATTAAACCAAAATTTGACGTCTTCAATTTCAAAGGATTAAAAGAAATTTTTTCACCGGACGGCTTAAAAAAACTTGTCAAAGGTAATGTGAAATTAATTATTTTAGCCTTACTAACATGGATGACTTTAAGAAAATTTTTAAACGATATGTTAGGTCTGGTGAATCTTAATATCGTATCTATCTATCTTTTTTTAATTAACTTAGTAGTAAGAATAATTATCAGTTTACTAATTTTTTATGCATTCTTTGCTGTTATAGACTTTGTTTGGACTAAATTTAACCACAGGAAAAAACTCAAAATGACAAAATCAGAAGTTAAAGATGAATTCAAACAAATGGAAGGTGATCCTCAAGTAAAAAGAAAAATCTTAAAAACAATGATGGAAGAATCAATGAAACGAATGATGAAGGAGATTCCTGAGGCTGATGTAGTTATAACAAACCCGATACATCTCGCAGTAGCAATTAAATATGATTTAAAAATCAGCGAAGCTCCCATAGTTGTAGCAAAAGGTAAAAGACTCATAGCAGAAAAAATTAAACAACTTGCAAGAGATAATGACATCCCCATCATAGAAGACAAGCCTTTAGCAAGATTATTATATAAAAACAGCAATATCGGTAAACCAATTGATGTCCAATTTTATGCTGCAGTAGCAGAAATCTTAGCACAAGTATATAAAGTAAAAAATAAGCATATCTAAATATAATTAATGTTTTTAAGAATTATTACGATATATTATTATGTAGGAGTAGAAGAATAATGAAAAAGTTGATTTTAATATTATACATATTTATACAGGTCAATTTAATGCTTGGCATTGTTGCTGATCCATTTGGTCAAGCGGTGTTATACTTTGGAGGAACAACAATTTCTCTTAAGGTTCAAGTAAATGGTCAAAATGCTTCTATAAATGATATTTTAATAGCTTATGTAGATAATGAGATAAGGGCTAAAGTCGCATTATCAGCATATCCCGAGAATATTGGAGGAGTAGGCAAAACCTTTATTATTCAATCTAATCAGGCAGACGAAAATGTTCATTTTAAACTATGGAGAAGAGGAGAGCAAGCGGTTTATTCAACGCAATACGCAATAACCTCTAATCCAGGCTCATCAATAGGGACTGCCTCAAGTCCTATAATCATAAATTTTAATATTAGAAATTATACTATTTCAGGTACAGCTACAGAAAATCAAATTGGCTTAGAAAATATTTCAATAAACATCATTAGTTTAACTCCTCCGATAAATTTCTCACTTTATAAACCATTTAAAACTAATTCAGACGGCTATTATGTTATTCCTGATATAAATCCCGAAAGCAATATCAACTATTATGCTTATTCTACAGCTTATACATTGAATCCTTCAAATGTCACTTACAACAACATACAAAATGACATCGTTGCTAACTTTACTGCTGATCCTTTACCAACTTACACGATATCAGGGATTATAACAAGCACTGACAACACTCCGATAGTAAATGTTTCTATAGCAAATACTACTACAGATTCAAATGGATTTTATTCTATTTCTGTCATTCAAAATAATAATATCACAATAACACCACAAAAAGAAGGTTACAACTTCTCTCCACAAACTATATCATTTACAAATGTGCAAAACAATATTACTCAAAACTTTACAGGAGAAATCCAAACCTTTTCCATTACAGGTACAACAGATATTGATAATGTCACTATCAATATTCAAAGTAATATAAGTAATTTACCACAAAACATTATATCAAACTCCCAAGGTTACTATGAAATCAGTAACATTATTTATAATGATAACATCATTTTAATTCCTGAAAAAGAAGGATATAACTTTAACCCCACAAATGAATATATAAACAATATTCAGGAAAATACAATCATAAACTTTTCTGCTGACCCTATAATATTTAACATTAGCGGACATATTACAACAGATTCGTTTGAAATTTTAGAAGACGTTTTAATCAAGTCAGAGGCTAATACTTTAGCGACTACAGATAATACCGGATTTTATTCATTTGAAGTAAATTATGGTACTGACATCTCTTTTTATCCTGAGAAAACGGGTTATTCTTTTAATCCAAGCAATCATCAATATCAAGATATCGTATCAAATCAAACTCAAAACTTCACCGCAACAGCTCTCCCCCAATATATCATTTCAGGATTTATAACACATAATAATATTGGACTAACTAATGTAAATGTTTCATTTGGAAATTCAGGAAATACTTCAACAGATAATAATGGCTTTTACAGCCATACAATATATCAAACAAATGAAAGTTTCTTAGTAATTCCCCAAAAAACAGGGTTTAATTTTACTCCCGGCAATTATCTTATTAATGGTATAAACCAAGATATCAATAGAGATTTTACTGCTGATATACAAACTTTCTCAATCTCCGGTCAAGTTTATTCACTACCGGGAACAATCATAAAAGCAGAATGGGGAACTACTCTTTTGCAAGATATCT
>JALNXV010000134.1 GCA_023230175.1 Candidatus Cloacimonadota bacterium | reverse complement strand
AGGTTTATATTGTTTTAAAAACAAATCATCAGAAAGGTTTATACATCCTAATTGAGATAAGAGTGAGGCAATTTCAAATTGCCAAGAATCTTCAATGTTTAATTTATTAATTATATGTTTAGCATAGTTATACATTCTGTGAGTTTTATCCATTGCGATTGGGTTTGTCAGAGCAAGAATTTGGTTTAATAATTGGATAATACCGCTAAGAGTTTTTTCAAGAATTTCTTTTTCAGTTTTAATCATTCTATATTGGCGTATTCCGGCGATAATCATTCTTTGTAATTGATCAGATGGCCAAGGCTTTGTCATAAATCTGAATATGTTCCCTTGGTTTACTGCGTTCAATGTTGTTTCAATGTCTGCATAACCTGTGAGCATCATTCTAACCGTATCCGGGGAGATATCTTTAATTTTATCAAGCAGTTCAATCCCGTTCATTTCAGGCATTCTCATATCTGTTATGACAACCGCAAATTCATTTTCATTAATTAGAGCTATAGCTTCATTACCGGAGAGTGCGGTTGACAGATTGAATATTTTGTAAAAATTCCTTTTAAAAGCTTGTAAAACATTTTCTTCATCGTCAACGAAGAGTATTTTTTCTTCATATTTAAGATTATTATTTGTTTTGATTGATTCTGTCATTTTCTATTATATCCTTGAAATAGTTGATTAAATTTTCTTTGAACAGTACTTTTTTGTCGTATTTTTTAATTTCTTTTTTTAATTTCTTTTCCATTTCTTTTTCAATAGTTTTGAAGTATTCATTGTTTAGTTTTAGAGAATAATTTCTTTTTTTTAGCATAGTTTGGTCAAGAGATTGTATCTCGTGGTCTATGCAGTTTGCTATATATACAATGAAATTATTGTCAACTTTAATATCTGATAATTGTGACATATTATGATGAAATAGAATTGGTTCAATTATATTATCGTTAAATCCCCATAAACTTATAAGGTATGCACCAATTTCGGCGTGAGAGACTTTAAAGTTTTGATATTCGTATGCTTCTAATGAATGTGTATCTTTTTCGTTTTGATATTTGTTATAAATATCAAGGTACATTGTAGGAAATGAAGCTGCGAGAATAAGTTTACCAATATCATGTAAAAGAGCACTTGTGTAGCAGTTATCTATATCTATTGGATTCAAATTTAGTTCTTTAGCTAATAATTTCGCTATATTAGCAGTTCTTAAAGAATGATCCCATAATTTTTTAATATTAAAGTTAAAAGTTATCTCATTATCGACTTGTGTAAATAAATTAATAATAATTATTAGATTTTTAAGATATTCAATACCGATTACAGAGATAGCTTGTTGTAGATCAGATATTCTTTTAGAAATTGAAAAGTATGATGAATTAGCGAGCTGTAAGATTTTTGCCGTAAGTGAAATATCTTGATTAATAATCTCAGATAGGCTTTTAATGGAATAGTTATCTGTTTTGAGTAAATTATCAATTTTTGTATAGATACTAGGTAGAACAGGTAAATTTTTTATTTGAATGATTAAGTCATTTATTTCTTGGTTATTAATATATTTTCTTATGTTAAAGATACGAGTAACTGAGTTAATGAGTTGTTCAGATTCAAGAGGTTTGGAAAAATATTGATGTATATATGAGAATGAATTAATAAATTCTTTTTCTTCAGCTTGGCCGGACAAGATAAATCTAATAGTATTAGGATATTTTTCTGAGATGATTTTAAGGAGTTCACTACCATTCATTCCCGGCATTTTCATATCTGAGATTATAATATTTATTGGTGATAAATTCTTATTTTTTCTTGTTTCCATTAGTGACAAAGCTTCATTACCTGATAGAGCGAAGTACATATCCCATTGCTTGTTGTATTTGCGAAATGTTCTTTTAAAAGCATCTAATATTCTGATTTCATCATCAACAAACAGAATTGATTTTTTATCCATAATTATAACTCCGGTTGTTTAAGGAATAGGTAGTTGGATCTTAAAGGTTGTGCCTTGATTTATTTCAGAAGAAACATATAATTTACCATTATGTTTTTCAACAATTATTTGATAAACGATACTAAGTCCTTGTCCGGTTCCTTCTCCAATCTTTTTTGTTGTAAAGAATGGATCAAAGATTTTATCTTGAATATTTGAGGGAATTCCTACTCCATTGTCTGATATTTCAATATTTACATAATTAGAATCAAATGATGTTTTAACTCTAATCTCACCTTTTTGAGAATCATTATATCTTTCTTTAATGGCGTGAGTTGCATTGATTATTATATTTAGAATAGCTTGGTTAAATTCACTTGGTAAACATGGGATATTGGGTAAGTTTTCATCAAAATTTAGGGTGACATTTGCAGAATATTTCCATTCATTTCTTGCAACAGTAACAGTGCTATTAATAAGTTGATTTATATTGCTTATTGTCGTTGAATCTATTCCCGGATGAGAAAAATCTTTCATAGCCTTTACTATTTTTGAAATGTTTGCTAATCCTTCAAGGGATTGTTCTATAGCTTTAGGCATTTCTTCAATAAGGAAGTTAAAATCTATTTCATCTTGCATATTTAAGTTATCTTTATGAATTATTAATAGATGTTCTTTGAGTTTATCAATATTTGTTTCATTTACGAGTTGATTGTTTAGACTTGTGCAACGTTGGTTAAATTTTGTTATGAAACTAATTATTTGATTAACGCTGTCTTGAATGAAGAGATTATTATCTGTTACATATTGAGCCGGAGTATTTATTTCATGAGCAATTCCTGCTGCAAGTTGTCCAATAGCTTCTAATTTTTGATGATGGATAAGTTGATGTTGTAATGTTTGGATTTCAGTGACGTCTTCTCCTAAGATTAAAAAGCCATCAAGCGTGCTTCCTTTTGAATTGGAGTTTAAATCAGATTTTTTTATAGGGCTTATTGTAAGTCTATAGAACTTATTGATTTGTTCATTTTCTTCAGGTTTAATTAGTTGAGGTGCTTTAACTGATTTAATAAGAAAGTTTAGGATTTTTTCCTCTAATAGACTTTTTCTTACTTTAGAAATTGTTTTTATTAGAAGGTCAATATCCCAATCGATAAAAATTTCTTCAATGTTTTTATTGAGAGCTTGTTCGGGTGGTATTTTTGTTATAAAACTAACTTGATGATTCCAATGAGTAATTTTTAAATTATTATCAACAGCAATTAAGATATTAGTGATAGAAGATAGGATGTTTTGGTTAAAGATAGCTAATCGTTGCATTTTTTGTTGAATTTGTTTTAAATCTGTTACATCAATTAATGAATTAATAATGCCAAAATTAGGAGTTACTTCATTTGTAATTATTTTATTGCAATCTTTATTTTCAAATAATGCTTTATGGAATAAGATATAATATTCTGAATTGTTAATATTAATATTTTGAGCATAGACAAACAGGTTATCAATTTTATTATTATTATCATTGTTTAAATTGGTTGTGATTAACTTATCGTTGTATTTTGTGAATGTAATGTATAAATCATTTGATAAACAATCAGAAAGTTTTTTATTGATTAGTTGATTTCTTGATTTACCAATAAATTTTTCAAATGATATGTTACATCCGGTTATAATATAGTCAAATTTGTTTAATTCGTGGTTAGATGATTCTATTGCATCAGTGTAATAAATAGGTACAGGGATGTTATCGATTAAATTTTGAAGGAAGAGTAACTGATTATTGAGTGCTTCTTTATTCTTTTTCTTTTCTGTAATATCTTCAACAAAGGCGTCAAGCCATTTGAAATTATTATTTTCGTCATAAATTGCTTTTGCGTTAATTGAAACCCAAATAGTATTTTTTGTATCATTATTATTCAGGATATTTTTTTTCTTTAACAAGACTTCATAATTATTTAATTTTCCTCTTTGAATTGCAATTTTAAGCATTTCATCTCTATCTGCCGGATTTAAGAAAATATCTTTCTCTTTTTTGAGTAATAATTCCTGAACTGACGCATAACCGAGCATTTCTGACAGGGCAATATTAGCTTGCAAAAAATGTCCTGAATTTAATCCGGTAGATCTATAAATTCCGATATTTAAGTTTTGAATTAAAGTTCTATATTGAGTTTCTTTTTCTTTAAGTAGGGATTCTTGTTTTTTTATTTCTGATATGTCTGTGCCGTTTAAGATGATAAAGGCAGGTGTATTTTTGGGGTTTTTAATAATGTTAAATTGCCAATTTATCATAAGAAATTTTTTATATTTTGTTCGCCATAGAAATTCTATATTGCTATAACTCTTACCCTTTAAAGTTTCTTGATATATTTTATTAAAATATTCTACTTGTTCATTGATAAATAGATTCTTAAATTGTTGTAAGGTTTGAACTTCTACAAGATTATACCCACTTAAGTGTTCACAGTGTTGATTAAAAACGACAATCTTTTCAGATTGAATATTAATAACAACAATCAATTCAGCCACAGAATTAATTATTTGATTCGAAAATTCTTTTTGGTTATTAATCAATTCGTAACTTTGTTTTCTTTCATAAGTAGAACTTAGGATATCACAAAAGATTTTTAATAAGGTAATATCTTGTTGTGACCAGGCAGATTTCTGATGAAGATTATCAAATCCAACAAAACCAATCATTTTTATTTGGTTATCTGATGATATAGTATTATTAAGATTATATGATTTTGATTTGATTATTAAGGGGATACAAAGAAGAGATTTAATTTCTTGTTTTTGGAATAATTGTTGTTCAGTTTTTGCTTCGATGGGCATATCATTTATATCTTTAATATAGATTAATTTCTTTGAATATATCTTTTCTTTCCACCATGGATAATCATCAAAAGGCAAGTTTTGTAATGTTGCTTTGATTGATAATTGAGGTTTTTTACACCATTCAAAGGTATTAGATATTGTATTGTTATTTTCATCATATTCAAAAACATAAGTTCTATCAGCATTAGAAGATTTTGCAATATCTTCGAGAGCTTGATTGATTGTTTCGTCAAAGTCATAAATGTTTAAAAACCTTGATGAGAGTTTTGAAATTAAACTTTCATTTTGAAGTCTTTTCTCAATAAACTGAGCTTGATTATGTTTAAGTATATACTCTGAAAGTAGTTGTTTGATAGTTAAAAGAAGATTTTTTTCTTCATTAAAGAAATATTCTTCGGGTTCATTATTGCTAAGATTAACTTTATTATGTTGAAGAAATATCTCAATTTTTATTTTGTTATCATTATCAATTGTTTCGGATTGGGATAGATGTTTACAATTATCATTGTTATATTTAGTATCGTTAGTATTAAAATTTTCTTCAATTATTGGAGATATTAATTTTCTGAAATTATTAGAATAAGATTTTAAATCATTAAACGTAATTTTACAGGCAGTATTTTCCGGATATTGAAACCCTTTGATGATCTCATTTGCCGATAAATCAAAGACTTCTTCAAGAGATAAGTTTTTTTTAGTTATGATATTGTTTATTTGATAAAGTGTTGTTTGTTCTTTGATTCTTTCTTTTAGATGATAAGTTTGAATCTTGAGTTTGTTTTCAGTAATGATTTTTTCTGTGATATCTACGGCGACAATTAAAAGATTAAAAGATAGATTTATTGGGTTAATGTTATCAGTTTGATTTTTATAATCAATTTTATCTTGTTGACAAAACCATACAGTATGTAGATATCTTTTATTTGATTCAAGAGTTATATTAATGATTTCGCTTTGAGGGATGTACAACTTTTCAAAGATATGTAGCTCTTTATTATTTATAGATTCTATAGAAACTAAAAGATGTTGAAGTATTTTTAGAGTGAAATCGAAGTTTTGTTTAAAGATTAAGTTAATAGTAGTGAAATTATTATTTGAGTTTGTAATATTTAATAGTTTTTCAGCAAATTTATTAATATCAATTATTTTTATTTTATGGATACAGTTGTTAAAGTATTCCGGAGACAGGTTAAAGTATTCTTGTAAATCATTAATATTAATATTTTTTAGTGATGATAGATATTCAGAAACTTCACTGAAATCAAAATTACAGATAGCAACAGGTGTATTATTAAAGAGATCTTTATATTTCTTTTCATTATAGAGGATATTTGTTTCATAGTTCTTTTTATCAGTAATGTCTTCAATAAGGATAACAAATTGAATGACAGTTCCTTTATCATTTATAACCGGTGTTAAGGTAAACAATTCCCAATACATCGAACTATCTTTTTTATAATTTTGCCATTCAAAGCTTAGTTCTTGATTATTTGAAATTCCATATAATATATCATTGATTTTTTCTTTTGATACTTTTTCGTTAAACAGATATTTAAGTCTTCTTCCAATAATTTCTTCATATTTGAATTGAGTTATTTGCTCATATCTTGGATTGATGTATTCAATTACTCCTTCCGGTGATAACATTATTATGCCTATTGATGATTGTTTAATTGCCATATAGAGTTTATTGATTAAATCTCTTGTCTTTTTTTGGTCGGTAAGGTCTCTAATAGTTATAACATAGCCCATTATAGATTCCTTAGAATCATACAGGGCATTAAGGCTCAGGAATACCGGTTTATATTGATTGGTGTCTTTTATTGATAATTCATATTCTGCCTCAAAGGATTGAGAATAGTTTAATGTCCATTTTTGTGTATTGATACTATTTCTTAAGAATTGTTCAAATAATGTGCTTTTGGTTTTGATAATTTCTAAAATATTTTTGTTTATGATATTTCCGAAAATTTTATTAAACATCTTTTCTGCAAAAGGATTGACCAATTTTATTATTCCTACTTTATCAATTGTAATGATTCCTTCAGAAATTGAGTTAAAGGTTGATTTAAAGAAAAATTCATTTAACTGAATTTTTTGTTGTGTTTGGTGTTTATAAATTGCTAATTCTACAATAATGATTAACTCTTTAGCTTTAAAAGGTTTTAAAATATAGCCAAATGGATCTGAAAGTTTTGTTCTTTCAATAGTACTTTCATCGTCCATACCACTGATATATATGATAGGTATATCAATAACTGACTTAATCCTTTCACCTGCTTCTATTCCGTCTATATATCCATTAAGTTGAATATCCATAATGATTAAATCAGGTTTTAGTTCAGGAGCGTTATAAACAACTTCTTCACCTGTGGAATATGTCGCTATAACTTCATAATCAAATTCGATAAGAATTTCTTTTATTGTTAATTGTATTAAATTATCATCATCAACAATAATGATTTTTCCCTTACTCATATATACTCCTTTATCATCTTTTATTATTATAAATGCTATTTTAAAAATGTCAATGATTTTTATTGACTTTTTTTAATAATTAATCTAAAGTAAACGTAGGAGGAAAAAAATGAAGTATATTTTGTGTTTATTGTTAATGTTATGTATGTTTAGTGGTGATATTTATGCGTTAAGTGAAAAGATGGTTGTTAGTATTCCTTATCAGAATCAAGAACAAATTCAAGATTTAATATCTCAGGGTTATGATATTTCATCTGTAGTTCGTAATGAAGAAGTCCATATTGTTTTATCGCAAGAACAATTTGAAATATTTAAAAAGGATTTTGTGCGTCATCATATTGTTTTTACAGAAAATCAAATGAAGTCTAATCTTAATTCTATATATTCTAAAAATAATAAATCCATTAATGGATATCATACTTATGATGAAATTGTTACCACTATGCAAGAATATCAGAATGAGTATCCTGATCTTTGTCAAATGGTTGAACTTGGACCTTCTCAAGGTAAAATTTATTATGACAGTGGGAATAGTAATTATGAAGAATTTAATAATACTATTTATGCGATGAAGATTACTGCTGATGTTAGTGAAGAAAATGATAGACCTGCATATTATTTTATGGGTGTTCATCATGCTCGTGAACCTTTGTCAGCAGAAGTCTGTATGACTATAATGGATGATTTGTTAACTACTTATATTAACGAAGAAGATGAAAATCATCCTATTAATCAAACTCAAGTTTGGATTTTTCCTGTTGTAAATCCGGATGGTCATAATGTCGTGTTATCTCAAACAGATGTATGGCATAGAAAAACAATATTTGATAACAATAATAATGGGCAAATTGATTTAAATATTAATAGTTGGGGATATAATATTGACGGGATTGACCCTAATAGAAATTATGAGTATATGTGGGGAACCTCCGGCGTATCATTTGAATTTGAGTACCCAACTTATCCGGGAACGCATCCATTTGCCGCTGTTGAAGTTTCATATATAAAAGAATTATTTGAAGAAATTTCTTTTATTGCCGGAATTAGTTATCATACTTATGGTAATTACGTATTATATCCTTATGGATACGCTTTTGGGAAAACTTCTTTTAATCAAGATGCTTTAGCTGATTTAGCAGAACAAATGGCTGCTATTACTTATACAAATACCCAAAATACTAATAATTTAACTCCTATGCCTGCATGGGAATTATATCCATGTTCCGGAACTACCGATGATTATCTTTATTATAATTATTCTACCTTGTCATATACATTTGAATTAGCAACAGAGTTTATTCCTAATGCTCAGGAAGTACAAATGATATGTCAAAATAACTTACCTGCCGCAAATTTACTTTTATCAAGACATAAACAGAAATTTTTAACAGGGATAGTTACCTCAGCTGAAACAGGAGAACCTTTAAAGGCTGAGATTCTTGTATATCCTAAAGATTATAATAATCCAGAAAGACTCCCAATTTTTTCTGATGAAATCACAT
>JALNXV010000133.1 GCA_023230175.1 Candidatus Cloacimonadota bacterium | reverse complement strand
TCTTGCAACCGGAGGTAAAAGTTATCCTGTCACCGGTTCTGAAGGGGATATTAGCATACTACTAAAACCTTTATTAATAAAGATAAACGAATTTAAATCAGCCTTATCTACCCCTAATATTTCTAATTATGAATATTCTGCATTATCCGGAATCAGCTTGCCAAATTGTGGTATCTCTCTATGGAAAAAAGATTTCGATAAAGCTAAATTTAAAATAAAAAAAAACTTAAATAATCTATTACCAATATTGGATTTCAACAATTTTACAGCATATAAACCTATTTACATAAATACAGGGAGTCTATTGTTTACTCATAAAACCTTATCCGGTCCATTAATATTAGACAATTCAAGATATTTTGATACTAGAGATTTAATATTAATACACCTAACTAATTTCAATAGTATAGAAGATTTCAGTAGATATTTAGAAGATTTAGTTTATAAGCATCCTAAAAGATTAGTTAAAAATATTTTTAATAATTTAGATATCCCCGAAAGACTTACAAAGTGTATAATGAACTCTTTACCTAAAGAAATTCAAGAATCTAAGATATCTGATTTATCAAATGAAAAGAAAAAAATTTTATTGTATAAGTTTTATTGTCTTATCTTTATAATTTCAAGTCCCGGAAGTTTAAACAGTGCAATGGTTTCAAGTGGTGGTATAGATACAGAAGAAATTAATAAAACAAAACTTTGTTTAAAAAAATATCCTAAAATATATGTCGCCGGTGAATGTATTGATGTTGATGGTGATACCGGAGGGTATAATATACATTTTGCTTTTGCGTGTGCAAAGACAATTATTAAGGATTTAGAAAATAACATATTAACAAATAATTAAAAAAGGATATAAAGATGAAAGCAATTATCTTAGCAGCAGGTAAAGGGATGAGACTTAATAATGATGAAAGATCTGCTATACCAAAATCTATGGAGAATATTAATGGAATTTCAATAATGCATTATCAACTTAATAATTGTTTAAAAAATGGAATTAAAAAATTTGTTATTGTTGTGGGCTACAAGAAGGAACTTCTTATTGAACACGTTTTAGAGGTTTTAAAGGAAGAACAAGTATATTTTGTTGAAAACCCAATTTATGATAAGACAAATACCTTACACTCTTTATATTTAACACTCAGATTTATGTGTGAAGATTTTATTTATTTTAACGCAGATGTATTGTTTCATCCATTCATATTAAGGAAGTTAGTTAATGGTGAAGATTCATCTTTACTGATGATAGAAAAGAAACCCGTTGGAGACGAAGAAGTAAAAGTAATTATTGAAAATGACATTATCAAGGAAATACATAAACAAGTTGATATTAAAAAAGCTGTAGGTGAATTTATCGGAATTGCAAAATTTGTAAAACAAGATTTACCTTCATTCAAGGACTGTTTAGAATTTGGTGTATATAATAATCAATCAAATAATTATTTTGAATATGCAGTGAATATGATGGCTCAGGATAGACAACTTAAAGCAATATATACTGATGGTTTACCTTGTATTGAAATAGACTATCCTGAAGATTTAAAAAAAGCAAAAGAAGAGCTTTTCAAGGATATCGTGGATTTCCTTTAATGAAAGTACTTTTATTAGGTATCAATGCACGATATACACATATTAATACTGCATTATATTATTTAAGACAATCAATAGCAGGATTAAAATTTACTGTAAACATATTAGAAAAAACAATTAATGATAATATATGGGATATTATAAATGACATTTTTAATAATAATCCTGATATCCTATGCCTTTCTCATTATATATGGAATCAAAAGCACTTAGAATTTATCATTAGAGATATAAAAAAAATATTACCTAATTTAAAAATTATATGTGGTGGGCCTGATATATCCTATAATGCAGAAGAATGGTTAAAACAGTTTCCTGAAATAGATTATATAATCAAGGGAGCTGGAGAAAAGGCATTTAGAGTATTAGCTGAAAATAATTTCCACTATGATGACAAAATAATTTGTTTAAAAAATTATCCTTTTGAATGTATCCCTATCCCATATATTGAAGAAGATTTTCAAGTTTTACAAAATAGATATATCTATTATGAAGCCAGTAGAGGATGCCCTTTTAAATGTTCATATTGTATGTCTTCTCGCGATGATCAATTGATTGAATACAAAAGTTTTAATTTAGTGAAATCTGAACTTGACTTTTTGCTAAATATAGAAAACTTTAAACCCATAATTATTAAATTTATTGATCGATCTTTTAATGTAAATAGCGATTTAGCAATACAAATATGGACATACCTAAAACAATTACATACTCATACTAAGTTTCATTTCGAAATTCATCCTTTATATTTTACTGAAGATCAATATAGGGCTTTACAGGACATACCTGAAAACAGATTTCAGTTTGAAATTGGGATTCAATCTATTCATAATAAAACAATTAATCTCATTAATAGAAAAGGTAAATGGGAAGAGATTTATAATAAACTTAAATTATTAACAAGTTTAAAAAGTATTCATCTACATTTTGATTTAATTGCCGGATTACCCGGAGAAAGTTATTCTGATATTACTCAAAGCTTTAATCAAATATTAGATTTAAAGCCTGACCATTTTCAACCTGGTTTTCTTAAGATATTGCCTGGTACAGCTTTAGAACAGGAAAATAAAAAATGGGACTATAGATATCAATTAAAAGCTCCTTACAGAATTCTTTCTTCAAGTACAATATCTTTTAAAGAATTACAAAATATTGAAATAGCTGAAACCGGACTTGATATATTATATAATTCAAATATATTTAAAATCTTTATTTCTGAATACTTTAAGGCTTATCAAAATCGATATAATTTATTTTTCGATTTTGGCTTATATTTACAATCTTTAGATATAAATAAAAATCTATCTGATCGTAAAAAGATTTTTGTCTTGTTATATGAGTTCATAAAAAATAATATTGATAAATCAATAAATGAATTATTTCTTGATTGCATAAGATTTGATTGGTTTTTGCAAGCAAAGACACATTATTATCCTGAAGAATTAGATGCGATTCATTCTGATAAATTTAAAGAAAAATATTACAATGAATTTAAGTCTTTTTGGCAAGATTGTAACTCTGAAAATATAATAACTAATAATTCTAATATTCAACAATTTAAACATAAATTAAAGAATGTTTGTTTTTTTGCACCAAAAAATGCTTTATTTATGAATAGGATTCTTAATAATGAATTAGGAATGGTAATAGTTAATCAAACTCAAATTTATAAAATTTCTAATAAAAATGAAGAAACAAAAATTATAGAAATTAGTTTCAATGATGTAGTTTAAATGATTTATTACTATTATACGTATTAAGAATTAATAAAATTCAACAGGAGATTTAATGTTTAGATTTTTAGAAATAATTGGTATTTCATACGAGAGTTATGATGAAGCAGTAAAAAATGCAATTAATGAATTACTTAATTTACAATATGATGTACACTTTTTTAACATAATAGAACAACGAGGATCTGTTAAAGACAATAAAATAGAATTTCAAGTAGTTTTAAAGGTTGCAATTAAACAACAAGTACAAGCAAACAATCAAAAAGGTGATCATAAACTTTATAAACAAAATGGATCTGATCCTGTCTGTGAATGGTGTGGGACCGTTTTATACAAGCATAATCCAAAACAAAACACAGTAGTATGTAATAACTGTGGCAGGATTACTAATGTAGATCTTACATCAAATAAGCTTGTTTTAAAATAAAATAAAAATCACTTTTCTTCAATTTTAAACAAATCATAAAGTAAATTATAGTTGGTATCAAGTTCAGAGTTATAAAAGTCATTTTTTAGTCTTTGAGGTTTATATTGCCATAGTGGACTTAACTCAGATAATGCTTCTACTAATTCCCATTCATATTCAAAATGATAATTACTTAAAATAAGAAGAGGAGAAAACATTAACTCTGAATAATAGTTTCTATTTTTAATTATTGTTAGTGCTTTTTGACTTACAAACATAGGTTTATATTTACCATAATTAGCAACCTTAGTTTTTGTATTAAAAGATAAATTTGGAATTTTATCTAATTCTTCTTTTAATTGTTTTGAACTATAAAAAGTTTTACCATTTATTATTGATAGTTTATCTATATTTATTTTAGTATATTTCAGTTTATTCATAACTTTGACAGAATATACGTATTTTGTAGGTTGAAAGACATTTTGGTCAAAGACATTTTGCATAAAAAAGAGACTGATAAAGCATATTATTCCTGCTAAAATCGGGTTTGCTATCCATCCAAGAGTTATTTTAAAAAAATTTTTATATTGGATATTTTTTGCTCCTTTAGCGATTCCTAATCCGATAATAGCTCCTACTATTGCTTGAGAACTTGACACCGGAACTAAGGGTAAGGTAGGAAAGTGTAGTTTGACTAAAAAGATTTGTAGAGTCTTTGAAGAAAACATAAATAATACTATACTTGACGACAGTATGGCGATAAATCCGGTCATAGGGCTCATTTTAAAAATTGTTTTCCCTACAGTTTGAACGTTATGATTTGATTTTGTAAGTATTCCGGTCGCTATGGATAAGCCTCCTAAGAAAAATAATTGCATAAAACCGGTTATTGTAATTTTATTAAACAAAGTTATGGGAGTAAATGGTGATGATTTAACAAACATACCCATCACATTTGCAATGTTATTAGCTCCTAAACTATAAGCAGAAAAAGCTATTAAAATAATAAATCCTATTCGAGTATAATAATCTAAATAAAGTAATGATATAGATTTTTTTTTAAAAAACATTTTAAAAAAGTAAAAAAACAATATGGATAAGCCTGCACTTAATACAGGAGTTATAAACCATGTACTTACTATTTTGATTAGTGTATTTGAATCAGTAAAATAACTTGAAAATAAATTCCATCCTAAAATAGCACCAACTACAGCTTGAGAGCTTGACACCGGAATTTTTATCTTTAACATCAAAAATAAACTTAAAGCAGCAGCAATAGCTACTGTAAAAGAGCCTGAAATCTCATTTATTGCACCTAAAGAGGATATAGTTTGAGTTGCACCTGTACCTTGAAATACAGCCCCTAAAATAACAAAAATTGAAGCGATGATTGCTGCAAAATTAAATCTTAACATCCTTGTAGTTACGGCTGTACCGAAGATATTACCGCCATCATTTGCACCTAAGCTCCATCCTAAGAAAAAGCCACTTGATAATAACAGAAATGCCATTTTTTTATAATTCTCTTTTAATAGTATAAATTACTAATCTATCTCCTACATCTTGAGAATAATCAGAAATCTTTTCAACTCCCTTAATAAAGTATTTTATATGAAGCTTTTTTTGTAAATCTATAGATGAACAGAAGACATCATTTTTCAGCCTTTCTGATAAATCATCTGCTTCTTTTTCAAAATAAAAAACCTTATGCACATAATTAGGGACATCGTGGATATTAAAGAAAAATGCTCTTACTGATTTAATTAGTTCATCTACACTATGAGCTGACGCTGAAACTAGTTCTTTAAAATTATGAATAATTGTTTCAGGAATGTCCGGGCATTCATTATTAAAATCAATTAAAATATCTTTTATTTGATCAATTACTTCATCAGTTCCTTCTAAAATTGCTAATACATCTCCCCTATTTTCAGGTATTAAGGTGTTTTTGTAAACATATCTTTCTATCTCCATCCTCAAATCATCTGCTTTACGCTCATTTTCACGAACTTTATTTAATTTTATCTTGCATTCATTAAATCTTTTTTCAAGATATTGATATATATATTGTTCAAATAATATGCTACTCTCTGATACTAAGTTAAGGAATTGATCAATTTTTACTTCTAAATTCTGAATTTTTTTTAAAAATGGCATATTCTCCTCAAAATCCTAAAAGTTTATGTTTTATAAATCCGTGTCTTACACCATAAGTAGAGATAAAAAGCTGATTTATTTTAAATTTATTCATTAGATAGCAATTAATTGCAATTCCAAAAGCTAAAATATCTGCTCTATCAAAATCTAATCCAATTATCTTGTTTCTTTTTTTTAATGGTGTTTTATGTAAAGTATTTAAAATTACTATAAAATCTTTATAATTTACAGATTTCAAATGTATATCAGATTGGTAAAAATTTACAATTGATTTTATAATCATATAAGAAGAGACATAAGTTCCACCTATGCCATAACATTCAATATCTGAGGATAAGTTTGTTAGATTAATTATATTAAAATACTTAGATAAAAAATCATAACATAAACTTAAAAAATCATCAAGTTTATCAAACTCTGATATATCTTTTTTTACTAAATTATTAAGTGTAACAGCTCCAATTGAAATACTATGAAACTCTTCTTGATTTATTTCTTTTAAAATTAGCTCTGTACTTGCTCCGCCAATATCAAAACAAAGTTTTGAATTATTAGTTTTTATACTATTTAAGGCATAAAATGCTTCTTCTTTTGGAGATAATATTTGTACATTAAGTTCTAACATACTTTCAATTTGAGAGACAAATTTTTTACTATCTCTTGATTTTCTTAAGGCTTCTGTAGCGATTATAAAGATTTTTTCAACTTTAGATTGTTTGAGTTTTGAATACAAATCACAAACTATTTCAATATTTTTTGATATAAGATTATTTGATAATGACATATCATTATTTGGATTACCGGATAAACGTCCGGTAATAATTAAATCTTCAGAAAACAGTATTTCATTTTCTTTTTTAAAAGCAATCACTGATTTAGTGGTATTGGATCCAATCTCAATGACACCGAAAGAGATATCCTTATTGCTTATCAAGTTGTATTTCCTCTAAATCTGCTGCCTTATATGGTTCCATCGCTAGATTATAGATATTAATCGCTTTCACCGGACAATAAGTATAACAACGAAGACAGTACTCACAATTATTTTCAAATCGTGGAAACTCATACATTCTAATATTATCAGCCGGGCATACATTATAACATATCCCACATTGAATGCATTTACTTGTATCAACTTTAATAGGAAATTTTTTGTATAAATACTTATGAGGGTTTAAATATCTTATACCTACTTTAAGGATATTACTTATAATCGGATTAGTTTTCCAATGATTATTATCATTTATTAAATTTAGAATAAATTTCTCAACAAGATCATTAGGTATTTCTAAAATACTCTTATTGTTTTCATTTACTCTAAGAATCTTTGTATGATGTGGTTTAAAATTTCTTTGTCTTTTTGAATTTGTTGCCAAATTTGAAGGCATAATTAATTCTAAGGCACTCAAGCAATTATAACCTTTTTGTAGAAGTAATTTTTTGCTAAGAGTTAGGCATGCTCCACTATATCCTCCCATAGTTACTAACAAAAAGACATCTGTTCCGTTTGTTTTAGGTAAATTTTTAAGAAATTTCCGGATAAAAGGATAAGTGAAACCATAGGCAGCAGGAAAGGCAATACCAATAGTATGATTCAAGTTGATATTTTCCGGTAAAGTCTTTTCTATTCTAAAAAGTTTTACTATAATTTTTGTAATTGAATGTTGTTCTTGATTTAAGTTAACAGATTCTAACTTTTCCTTTAAAAATTTTACTGCTTGATAAGTATTCCCTGTTCCTGAAAAAAAATAGATATCTACATTCTTACTTTTCATAACACATCCTCCAATATAGATATTTTTATCATTATTAGCTTTATGTCAAGAAAAAATAGTTCATATTTAAAAAATAATTTAAAAATCTTCTTGAGCTATAAAATTAACACCAATACCATCAGTTCCATAAGCAACATCTATCCGTAAATTCATTTTTTCTTGAGGTATTAAAGAAAACCTAATTCCTGAGCCTATTGAGAGCTTAAACTCATCTTTTGTAAATGATTTATAAGAATTGCTTACCTGCCCGGTTTCCAAAAATACTACCCATCCAAATCTTTGCCAAAACCCTTCTCTAAAGGGAAAATTTCTTAATTCAGATTTATAACTTATCAAATATCTATCATTAAATCTATTTTCATTAAAAGCTCGTAGATCTTCACCCAACTTATTGTATTCATAAAAAGGAGCGTTATCAAGCACTAAACTACCTTTAATTTGGTTAGCTAAGATAAAATTATGATTTAAATCTAAAATTTTTTTTATCGTTATACTATGTTTAGAAAAATTATAATCACTTAAAAATATTGAATTATACATTTTATTTTCAAAATTAACATACCAACCATTTGAAGGATATTGACTATTATCTCGCGTATCATAGTCTATTGAAAAACTTATTCCGGAAATAACTCCACCTTTAATACCCATAATTTTGTTTTTTTTAAAATATGAATTGTCAGATATATCACTTAAAGTATAATTATTTAGTAATAAACCACCTTTAAAAGTATAATTAGAATTTAATAAATAGTTTAAATGTAACTGAAAATCAAATCCGCTTAAAATAATCTTTTCTTCGCTATCAAATTTAGAGTTATTACCTAATTCATAAAATTCAGTTGGCCACTTTTCGTATTTCAAAAAGGGTTCTATCCTAAAAGATGAATCTTTAACTTTATAATTGTATTTTGTGAATAATAAATATTGATTTTTAAAGCTATAGATTGCATTTGTTATCCATAAATTTGGTGCTTGTTTAGTTAAAAATGTTGAATCTCTAAAAGTTACAAGATTAAAAGCTCCTATCATTACTGATGTATCATCTGAATATGCCATAAATGGATATCTAACAGTATTTGCTTTTGCGAATAAAGACGGTAAACTAAT
>JALNXV010000131.1 GCA_023230175.1 Candidatus Cloacimonadota bacterium | reverse complement strand
TTATTAAGTTTAAATGTTTTACAAGAAAATTATCAGGAGGAAACAAATAGTTTAGATTTGTTTTTTTTGGAAAGGTTTATGCCTTTAGAAATCAATCAATATATAAAAACAAAGATATATTCAATTGGTAATCAATGGTATTTATCAATTACAAATTTAAGTCATTTTCAAGGAAGTTGGAAGTTATACGATGATGCAGATAAGTTAATCACTGAAGGTCTTCTTGATAAAACTGTTTTGAATTTTGTTTTACCGGAATTCTTATTTACCAAAGATCGACTTATTTTAACGTATAATTTAAATGAAAAAGATTATAAAAAGGTAATTAATTTAAATGAGTTAAGTTCTTTATACAAAAATTAAAGAGGGATTATGAGATTAGATGTATTATTAAACAAATTATGTATAGTTAAAACTCGTAGTATAGCAAAAAAGGCGTGCGATAATAATGCTGTTTTAGTTAATAATTTGCCGACTAAGGCAAGTATGGAAATAAAGGTAGGTGACTTAATCGAGAGTCAGTTATTTGGTTATAAAACTGTGATAAAAATACTTAATATCCCCGTTTCAAATGTAGCTAAAAAGGATGTATTAGAATATTATGAACTTATAGAAAGAGAAAAAGTTATTGAAAACGATTAAAATAATGTTGACTTTTATCAATAAATTAAATATAATGGTTAAATATTAAATTCAAGGAAGTAAAAAATGGTTGAATTAAATCCTTTCCCGAGAGAAAAACAAGTTAAACTGACTAAAGAAAATATTGCAAATAGAAAAATTTTTGTCTTAGATACAAATGTACTTATACACAATCCTCAGGCTTTGTTTAATTTTCAAGAAAATGTTGTTGTTGTTCCGATAGTTGTGATAGAAGAAATTGATAATTTCAAAAAAGGGCTTGATGAAAAAGGAAGAAATGCTCGACAAATTGGTAGATATTTGGATAAATTACGTGAAGCTGGTTCTTTAAAAGATGGTATTCATTTAGAATCTGATGGTTATGTTATAGTTGCTGTAAGTCAAGAAATTGATAAGATGACTAAACAAGTATTTTTTCAAAATATAAATGATAATCTCATTATCGGTACTGCAGTTTATTATCAGAATCTTTTCCCTGAATCTAAAGTAATTATGATTTCTAAAGATGCCAATGTTCGGATTAAATCAGATGCAATTGGTATAACTGCTCAAAATTATGAAAATGAAACTATTGTTTTTGAAGAACTTTATACAGGTGTGAAAAATATAGTTATAACTGATGATAAATGGAACGATTTCACAGATAAGAAATTCCTCCCAAATGATAATTATGAACTTTATCCAAATCAATTTGTTAGATTATTTAAGACAGATGATTTTGCCGGAGAACATTTATTGGGAAGGTTTTCTGAGCAAAATGACTCTATTTATCCATTGACTCATTATAAAGAAGGAATGGAAGTCTTTGGTATCACAGCACGAAATGAAGAACAAATGTTTGCTTTAGATTTGTTGCTGGATGATAGTATAAAGATGGTGAGTTTAGTTGGTAAAGCAGGAACGGGTAAGACTTTATTAGCTATAGCAGCAGGTTTAAGTCAGGTTGTTGAAGCTGATAAATATTCAAGACTTGTAGTATCAAGGCCTATTTCTCCTCTGGGTAAAGATATTGGTTTTTTACCGGGGTCAAAAGCTGATAAATTTAATCCTTGGATGCAACCTATTTATGATAATATGGAAATATTACTTTCTACTCGTGAAGATAAAGATAATAATAACGGTAAGATTTTTGGGAAAAAAACTCCTGCTTTGCAAGATTATCTTGATTTTGGTTTTATTGAATTAGAACCTTTAACATATATTAGAGGCAGAAGTTTACCCAATCAATATATTATCATTGATGAGGCTCAAAATTTAACACCTCATGAAATGAAAACAATAATCACTCGTGCAGGTGAAGATACAAAGATAATTATTACAGGTGACCCTTATCAAATTGATATTCCTTATCTTGATTCTGAGAGCAATGGGCTATCTATGAGTGCAGAAAAATTAAAGACAGAACCTCTTATCGGGCATATTACTCTAGAAAAAGGTGAACGGTCAGAACTTGCAGATATTGCTGCTAAATATTTTTAATCTTATATGATAAAAAATGTTCCTCTTAAAGACATAAAACTGGGTATGTGTTTGGCTGAAACAGTCAATACAGATTCAGGTGTAGCAATATACAATAGCAATTTTTATTTTACCTCTAGGACACAAATAGTTAAGCTTCAGGATATGGGGATTAAAGAAGTAAAAATAAATTTTGATTTAAGCTTAATTGATAATAGATCGGAAAAAGAACAACAAGTTACACGTGATCAAGTAAAAAAAGAACTTGAAAATCCAATCGAACGTTTTGAAAAAATGTCTGATTTGATTGAAGAAACTCATGAGTTATTTACTCATAGTGAAAAAACTGTAGAAGAAGCAATGAGCTCTGTTAGATTTGGGAAAAGCTTAAATCAAGAGGCTATAAAGAAAGAAACAACAAAAATTCTCCAAAATATACAAAGAGACCCTTTAGTCTCACTTGCATTACTTGATTTAAAGAATTTTGATGAATATACTTTTATTCATAGTGTGAATGTTACTGTATTAAGTGTGGCATTTGCATATCATTTAAAGTTTCCTCAAGAGAAATTAATATCTATTGGAGAGGGTAGTTTATTGCATGACATTGGTAAAGCAAGAATACCTTTGAATATTTTAAATAAACCTGAAAGACTTAATGATGCTGAGATGAGAATCATTCAAAAACATCCTGTTCTTGGAGAACAAGTTGCAATAAAAGAACATATTGATAATGATATCATCAAGGAAATTATTCTTCATCATCACGAAAGTTTTGATGGTTCCGGTTATCCTGATAGATTAGATGGAACAAAAATGAAGAGATATGCTTCTATTGTTGCAGTAGCAGACTATTATGATGCTTTAACATCAGAGAGAGTATATAAGAAGATTATATCTCCTCCTGATGCAATAAAGATGATATACAGTCAATCAGGTCGAAAGTTTGATCCGAGGGTAGTAAATCATTTTATCAAGACGGTTGGTATATATCCAATAGGTAGTGTGGTTGAGTTAAATGACGGTAGGATAGCTGTTGTCATAGCTTTTTCAAAAGATAATTTGATTCAGCCGATTGTAAAGACATTGTTTCATATTGATAGTCCGAAGATATTACAAGAGGAAATTGTATCATTGATAGATAGTGAATATTATATTGTAAATGTAAATAATGAATTCATAAATTGTACTAAAGATATATTTCAAGGAAATTGATGAACGATAGAAGTTGGTTAGAAATTAATCTTGATAATTATGTTCATAATCTTGAATCAATTAAAAAATTTGTTTTACCTCATCAAGATATAATGCAGATAGTGAAAGCAGATGCTTATGGGCATGGTGCTGCTAAGATTGCAGAAATTGCTTTGAAAAATGGTGTAACTATGTTAGGTGTAGCAAATGCTGAAGAAGGTGCTTTGTTAAGATATCTTGGTAAGATTCCTTCATATACATATACAAAGGATAATTTGACTTTAGATGCGTGTCCTATTTTAGTCTTATCTCCATCTTTACCTAATGAAATTGATTTAATATTTGAAAATAATCTAATCCCTTCTATTACAGAATTAGATTTTTGTCAAAACCTTGATAATGAAGCGAAAAATAGAGATGTAGTTTATCCTGTACATATTAAAATTGATACCGGAATGAATAGAAATGGTATTAGGTATGATGCTTTTGATAATTTTTTAATGGCATTTAGTAAATGTACAAATTTAAAGATAGAGGGAGTTTTCAGTCATTTCTTAGAAAGTGAAGAACAAAGTGGAGTTTCAGAAACTCAAATTGATAGGTTTAGAGAAGTACTAACAAAAATAAAAACGGTTAAATATATACATATTGCCAATAGTGCAGGAATTTTATTTCAAAATTTTAAAGAGGCAAATATTGTTAGGTTAGGTTTCTTATCTTATGGAGTAAATATTAATAAAAGGGTTGAAAAAACTATTAATCTTAAACCTGTTATGACATTTAAATCAAAGATATCTCATATTAGCACAGCAAAAAAGGGAGAGACTATAGGCTATAACAGTACATTTATTGTAAATGAAGATGTTAGGTTTGCCATCATACCTGTAGGTTATGCTGATGGGTATGATTTTTTGTTGTCAAATCAAGCAAAAGTTTTAGTAAATAATGAATTATGCCCGGTTTTAGGTAGAGTAAGTATGGATATGATATGCATAGATATTTCTAAGCTTCAAAAAGTATCATTGTACGATGAAGTTATATTATTAGGAGAAGAACATCCTGAGATTAATGCCGGTAATATAGCTTTTCTTTATAAAGGGTCAGCTTATGAATTACTTGCTCAAGTTGGGCGACGAGCTAAGAGATATTATAAGATAAATAATATGATTATTGATCAAGAACCGATTCAGAAACGTTCCTTTATCCCTTCTGATTTTAACTCTGAAAAATTAAGTAGTATAATAAAAAATGCAATTGCTCACAGAATTCAAAATAATGAAATGGCGAAAGTTATCTATGATGATATTTTGAAATATTTTTTTATTGATTCAGATAAAGACATTAGTTACAGGTCAAATTTTAAGCATAATATCGTCTTTACCGAACATAAAGAATATAAAGATTATTATAGAGTTAAGACAGTTTTAAGTTTTCAAAAGATACTTCACAATGATACATTTTATGTGGCTTGTGCTATAGATAATGAGAGTTTAAAAGAGTTTTTTAAAATGAAAAATTGTGAATATCGATGGATTATTGACGTACCGGAAAATCATTTAAACAGGTCAAATGATAAAAAAAATGATTTGAATGATTATTTTAAAATAAGTAAAGCTTTAATTAATGATATTGAAGTAGATATAAGCATCAAAAATTATCCTCAAATTCAAGGTATGCAAAAAGGATTATTGTTTACTATGAATCATAAGAAGTTAGTTGATTTATGTGGTAAGGTTGTTACTTTTGTTATAGAGACAGAGACAATTTATCATAAAAAAGCACACCAACTTTCAGTCTACATAAATGAGATAACTAAGGGTGCAGAAGTGAGTTTTTCATTTCCTTCGCAAATTAATCCTGTAGAGATTACAAGTATTTTTGCAGGCAGGGAGAGATTCCCTTTAATACAAAGAAGAGATAATCAAATTATTTTAAAAACAAGACCTGATATGTGGATATTTCCAAATTCGGGTATAGTTTTTTCTTATTAGATATTAGGAGTATAAATGAAGAGTATGACCGGATTTGGTAAAGCAAGAGGGACTTTTGGGAATGGTCAAGATTTAGATATTGAGATTGAAATTAAGTCAGTTAATAATAAGAATTTTGATCTTAGGCTTTCTACTTTACAAGAGATTCAAAGTAAGTCTTACAATATCAATTTTCAAATCGAAAAAGAGATTCGTGATATTGTATATTCACATCTCAAAAGAGCTAAGGTTGATTTAAGGATAAATTTCTATGATAATAGAAAAACAGATTTTACAATCGATAAAGAAAAACTTATCTCTTTTTATAATCTTTTAAATGATGTTAAAGATAATTTAAATATTAAACAAGAGATTAATTTAGATATGATTATTAGAAGTGTTTTTTCAAAAGTAAGTAATGATGCCGGTATAAATTTTATTAGTTCCGGTGAATCCGATAAATCAGATTATGATTATAGCTTTGACAATCCTTTGTATAAAGAGACTTTTTTTAAGATTTTAAGTGAGGCAATTCAAAATCATCAAGAGTTAGCTTATGCAGAAGGTAAAAACTTAGAAGCCTTTTTTATTGATTCTTTTACTAAGATATCTAATAATTTACAGTTAATTAAAAACACTATCCCTGAACACAGAACTCAACTTTATGACAATTTAAAAACTACAGTTAACAATCTCTTAGGTGATGATTTAAATAACGAAACTGAAAAAAAAATTATGTTAGAAGTAGCTTTTTATTTGGATAGATGTGATATTACTGAAGAGATAATAAGATTGGATAGTCATATTAAAAACTTTTATAAGTATATTGAAACACAAAAAGATGAGAGTATTGGCAAATCTTTAAATTTCATATTACAGGAAATGCAAAGAGAGGCAAATACTATCTCAGCAAAATATAATACAAGTTCAACCTTTAATTATATTTTAATTATTAAAGAAGAAATAGAAAGATGTAGAGAGCAGGTACAAAATGTTGAGTAAAGATAAAGCACTATTTCATTGGAAATCTTTTCCATTATTAGATAAACCGAAAATGTCTGTATTGGTTTTTTCAGTTATAATTATTGTTGCTTGGATATTATGGGAACTCGCTATTGTGCAATGGGAACAGCCTTTGTATTATGTTTTAGGAATAGTGATTTTATTTCTTGGAATCTTTCCTTATTTTGTACCTACTGAGTATTATTTCTTTGATAATGATATTCTTATACAGTATCCAATAATTAAAGTAGAAAAGAAATACAGTGATTTTGGATGTTTTTATGTGGATAAAAATGGTATTATGTTAAGTACTTTCAAAAGACCAAGAAGACTTGATTCGTTTAGAGGACAATCAATTAGATTTTCAAAAACCCAAAAAGAAAGGAATGAGATTATTTCCTTTTTAAAAGAGAAAATAGGGAAACAATTTTGATGAAGGATATTAAAACAGAAATATTAGAATTTTTAGTTAATAAATATGATAAAGCTTATACTATAACTCAGATTACAGCACATTTAGGGCTTAAAAAAGATAGTCGACCCGAAATACAAAATATTCTAAATGAATTATTTAAGGATGGTTATATAATGAAAATTTCTAAAAGATATTCAGCTATTCCGGAAAAAGTAAATATTTCCATTGATAATGATAATCAAGAAAATACTATTATTAACGATATTTCTACCTTGAATATTGAAGAGAGTTTACAAGAAAAAAAATCTGTTGAAAATATAATTGGAGTCTTTGATGCCACTTCTCTTGCAAAAAATTATTCTTATGCATTTGTAAACTGCGATGAAGGTAAAGATGTTTTCATATCTTCCGAAGATACTTTAAATGCTTATCATGGCGATACTGTCGAAGTAGAAATACAAAGATATCGTAATGAAAAAAGATATGGTATTATAACCAAAATTATTGAACGTAAACGAGAAAAATTTATTGGCATAGTCGATACTGTTAGAAAAAAACAATACTTTAAATCTGATAATAAAAAAATTCATACAATGTTTGATGTTATCGGAGATAAAAAAATTGAATCCAATTTTAAAGTAGTCGTGGAGATAATTAATTGGGGCCTCAGACAAAAAAACAAATTACCTGTTTGTAAGGTTGTTGAAATCTTAGGAGAAGCAGGTAATCCTGAAGTTGAGTTACTTGCTGTGATAAGGGATTTTGATTTACCTTTAGAATTCCCGGAAGATGTGATAGAAGAAGCCTCTTCTTTTGCTGATATTACAGATGAAATAAAAGCCGGTAATTTTTCTGCGAAAAGACTTGATTTAAGAGATCTTTATACTATAACTATTGATCCCGCTTCAGCAAAAGATTTTGATGATGCTATCTCTATTATTGAAGAGGATGATAATTTAATCTTATTTGTTCACATTGCTGACGTAGCTCATTATATAAAATTAGGTAGTCGTTTGTTTGAAGAGGCAGTTAATAGAGGCAATAGTTACTATTTCCCTAAAAAAGTAATCCCAATGTTACCGGAGATTTTATCTAATAAGTTGTGTAGCCTAAGACCTGATGAAGAAAAATATACTATTACTGTAAAAACTACCTTTGATATTAAAGGTAAAATCCAATCTCAAGAGATATTTGAAACTATTACGCGGTCAAATGTCAGATTAGCTTACGAAGAAGTTGATGATTATTTTGAAGGTAAAAATACTGATTTTACTGATGAATTGATTAATCAAATCGAATTGATGAGAAAACTATCTAAGTTTCTCTCTCTTAATAGAACTCAAAGAGGCTACTTGAAGTTTGACTTGCCTGAAGTCAATTATATATTTGATGAAGAAGGTAATATCTCAAATATTGAACGCAGTAGAGAAACCGAATCTCATATGCTTATTGAAAATTTTATGCTTATTGCTAATGAATATGTTGCTAAATTATTGACTAAAAAAACTAAAGCAACTATTTACAGAATTCACGAAGAACCTGATGAAAAAGATTTAAATAAAATTAAAGATATTTTAAAAGTTCATGAAATCTTTTTTAATGTAGAGCACCAACTAAATAAAACTTGGCAAAATGTTATAGAATCTTTGCCTGATGAAAAATATCATCGTGTTTTTGATAGAATGATTTTAAGATCTATGAAAAAAGCTAAATATTCAACTAATAGAGTTAAGCATTTTGGCTTAGGACTTGAAACTTATACTCACTTCACTTCACCCATCAGACGGTTATGCGATTTGTTGGTTCATATACAACTAAAACAATCAGTTTTCAAAAGTAGTATTTCAGAACAAGATTCTAAGCTGAAATTAAGCCCTGAGAAAATGTTTGAACTTGCCGGTATTGCTACTGAGCGTGAAAGTGTAGCTGATGAATCAGAACGCTCTATGGAATCTAAATTATTGATTAATTTTATGAAAGATAAAGTTGGCACTAAATATAAAGCTTTAATTGTTCATATGAATTCAAACAATATTTTTATCGAACTCAATGATATCCCCGTTCGTGGTGTTATAAAACTCAACCAAATTAAAGATGATTATTATGAGTTTGATGAAAGATATATGCTGATAAAGGGCAAAAGAAGTGGGCGTAT